>JAQVEQ010000206.1 GCA_028697875.1 Novosphingobium sp.
TAAAGCTGCATTTCCTGAAGCAGGTAGGCGGTGGGGCCGGGCTGCGCTTCGTGTCCGTCGTCCTGGTCGGTCGCCATCGGATATCTCCGTCATCTGACAGCCGCGCCTCTCGCGGCCTTCGTGGCGACGGCAGGCGGCGGGCGGAGCGGGACAGAACCGCGCCCCTTGGGCGCGGCCGGAGCGAAGCGGAGGATGGCGGACAGCGGCTATTTTGCTTCGCGCTGCAAAGAACCGCAGGTTCGGCGGAAAATAGCTGTCCGGCCGCCATTGCCGTCCCGATCCGTTTGCCGCAGTCGCCCTCTACCGAAGGCACTAGCGCGCGACGTCTCGAAGATGCCAGAGTTGATGACGATCACCAGAGACTGCAGACGTTCCCCGCAGCCCAGCCCTTACCTCTGCATCAGGAAGTGCTCCACATCCTCCGTCCGGAGTTGATCCCGCAGCCTCGCAATGAGCCGCTCCCGCCCAAAGGTAGTAAGATCGTCGTTGAAATCCCCGAGCCTGGGTTCGAGCGGCACGACCTCGATCCCCGCCGGGATCGCCCGCTCGGTAAGCGTCTTCAACGCTCCCGCACCGGCAGGATCGTCATCGCGTGCGACATAGAGCCGGCGCAGCATGGCCGGAAACAGGATGGCAGCGAGATGCGCGGCCGAGAGCCCGGCGATTGCCGACATCATGGGCATGACCTGTCGCAGCGACAACATGGTCTCGATGCCTTCGCCCGCCATCATGACGGGGCCACCTGGCCCGAACCGGACGCCGTGTCCGAGCAGGTGGCCCATGGCGCGGCGCGGATAGGCGACCGGCGCCTTGTCGGAGCCGCCCGGTTCCAGCCAGGTCCGATGGACCCCGGTGACGCTGCCGTCGAGAGCGGTGACCGCCGCGATCATCGCCGGCCATGCAGGACGCGTATCGGGTGCGTCATCCTTCGACGGGCGATACCAGCAGTTGCCGTGAAAACGCAGCGCCTCGCAGCCGGTGAGATCGGTGATCTGCCGGGACGCGAGATAGGCCGCCACCGACGTGCCCGCGACTGGCTTCGCCGCCGCCCAGAGTCGCCGCGCTGCTTCCGGTGTGCCGGTTGGCCCCTTGCTGCGTCGGACGGGCCTGTCCTCAGATGGCGGCGGGATTGGCAGGCTCAGGAAATGCCGAGCTTCGTCCAACGTCTCGCGCATGGTCCGGCAGTTCTGGGCGATGGCGATGATGTCGAGCAGATCGCCATGATCGCCGCTTTGCGCATCGGTCCATTTGCCGGCCTGGCCGCGCCCATCGGGGGACGCGGCCAGACGGACATAGAGGCTTCGCCCCGGCGTATTTTGAACGTCGCCGACCAGCCAGTAGCGACCTTCCCGGTGGCCGTTGGACAGGTAGCGGCGACAGACGCTCTCCGCATTCTCGGCGAGACGTTCGGCAATGATGGTTGCGGGGCTTTGCATCGTGGGGCTCCTCAGGCGGCCTTGCGCGTGGAGAGCCGTTCGATCGGATATCGTTCGAGCAGCCGGTCCAGCACATCGGCGCCGACAGCCCCTGTCGGCACGTAGAGCCTGAGTTTCCACGAGACGATCTCCGAGATCAAGCCCATGGCCTTGAGACGTTCGATGCCGAGATCGTTGAACCCGGTCAGTTCGATCCGCCAGTCGTGCATGGCGCGGACCCGCTGGAGCTTCTGACCTTGCGCCAAAGACAGCACGGCTTCGCCGGACATGAGCATCGAAAGCGCTTCCTCGCCGGATAGCCGCACCGGGCCATCGTCACCCGCGACGCTCGCCGCCCAGGCCGGAGACACGCGGCGACCGATGACACGCTCGCCGTCATCGCCCTGGAGCCGATAGACGCGCGTCGACTCGTCGGGCAGTCGCTTCCAGATCGGAAGCAGCAAGCCGGAGACCATGTGCAGGGTCGAAGTTTCGTGCGTGGGCAGCGCGGCCAACTCCGCCTTCCACGCTGCGCTGAACTCGTCGCGGTCGGCCTCTTCCCATTGGCTCGCCAGCAGCGTTTCTGCCGGAACGACGCTATCGCTTAGCGGCCAGACCAGGCGCACGCGCGGATGGACGGCGCCATCGTCATCGGTCACGCTGCGCGCCCGGCGCTGGACGGCGCCGCGGCCGGTCTGGCTGTTGACCAGCAGCTTCGCGCCCTTGCCCTCGAACATGGCCAGGGCATCCTCTAGCAACAGCGGCGTCAGCCGGTCCTTGCGCTCGATGGTCAGAAGCTGCGTCTGCGCGCCCGTGCCCGGATGGGTGTAGATCGGCGTGCGGCGGGCGATGCGGAAACTCTCGGCCTGCAGGGTCTCCAGCCCGATTTCGTAGCTGCCCGATGCCCGCGCCTGCTCGATCCGGGCGACAAGCAGGCCCTCGAACGTCTCGAACAGCAGGTTCTGCATCGCAACCGTCAGCGCGAGCATGCGGTTGAGGAAGGTGTTGATCCCCGGCAGTTCGTCCTTGAGGCTGCCGTCGCTGTCGAGAAGCGAGAGGCCGGTCGCCGCTTCGAAGCGGGCGAGCGAACAGCCTGCGACCTTGCCGCGCGCGAGAAGGACATAGAGCTGGCGCAGCGCATCGCGGGCACACCAGCTTTCGAGATTATCCTCGGGTAGGAACATATTCTGACCACCGGTCTGGCGCTGGCCGCGGGTGATTGCGCCCAGCGAATCCAGACGCCGGGCGATGGTCGAGATGAAGCGTTTCTGCGCCTTCACATCGGTCGAGACCGGCCGGAACAGTGGCGGTTGCTTCTGATTGGTCCGGTTGGTGCGGCCGAACCCTTGGATCGCGGCGTCAGCCTTCCAGCCTGCTTCGAGCAGATAGTGGACGCGGCGGCGCTGGTTCGCGGCGCCAAGATCGGCATGATAGGATCGGCCCGTTCCACCGGCTTCGGAGAAGACGAGGATGCGCTTGGCGTCATTCTGGAAGGCGTCGGTCTCATGCAGCGCTGCCGAAGCGGGACGGTTCTCAACAGCAAAGCGAACCGAGCCGTTATCATGGCGCCGGGGAACGACACGGCGCGAACGCCCGGTCACTTCGGCCACCATGTCCGTCCCGAAATGCTGGACGATCTGGTCGAGCGCGCCGGGAACGGGCGGGAGCGCGGCAAGCCGTTCGATCATTGCATCGCGGCGGCGCACGGCCTCGCGGTTGACGACCGGGTTGCCGTCCTCATCGTGGACCGGCCGGGAAGAGAGATTGCCATCTCCGTCGGTGAACAGCTCGTAGAGCTGCACCGGAAAGCTGTGCTGGAGGTAGGACAGAACGCCGTCGCGCGGTGTGATGTCCACCGAGACGTCATTCCATTCATCGGCGGGGATTTCGGCAAGGCGGCGTTCCTGCAAGGCCTCGCCGGTCGAGACGATCTGCACCACGGCCGCATGGCCGCCCTCCAGATCGCGTTCGATGCCGGCGATGACGCTGGGCGTCTGCATGCTGGTGATGAGATGGTTGAAGAAGCGCTGGAGCATTCCCTGATAGGCGGATTTCGCGGAGGCTTTGGCCCGTCGGTTCAAGGTGCCGTGGGTGGCGCTGGTGACCCCGGCGGCTTCAAGCGCGGCGTCCAGGTTGTTGTGAATCACCTCGAACGCAGAAGCGAAGCTGTCATAGATGCGGACTTGCTCGGACGTGAGCTTATGTTCGAGCATCTCATATTCGACGCCGTCGAAGGACAGCGAGCGGGCGGCGTAGAGGCCGAGCGCCTTCAGATCGCGGGCCATGACCTCCATGGCGGCGACCCCGCCATTCTCGATCGCGCTGACGAATTCACCGCGTGTCGCGAACGGAAAATCCTCGCCGCCCCAGAGGCCCAGGCGCTGGGCATAGGCGAGGTTCTGCACCGTGGTCGCGCCGGTCGCCGAGACATAGACGATGCGGGCATCGGGCAGTGCGTGCTGGAGACGCAGCCCGGCACGGCCTTGCTGCGAGGGCGCGACGTCCCCGCGCTCGCCTTTGCCGCCGGCAGCGTTGGCCATGGCGTGCGCCTCGTCGAACACGATCACGCCGTCGAAGTCCGGCCCCAGCCATTCGGTGATCTGCTCGACCCGTGACTTTTTGCCGCCGCGCTCCTGCGAGCGCAGCGTGGCATAAGTGGTGAACAGCACGCCCTCGTCGAGTCGGATGTCAGTGCCTTGGCGGAAACGCGAGAGCGGCGTCACCAGGAGCCGCTCCTGGCCGAGCGCCGACCAGTCGCGCTGTGCATCCTCAAGCAGCCGGTCCGATACGGAAATCCACACCGCACGGCGGCGGCCCTTGAGCCAGTTGTCGAGAATGATGCCCGCGACCTGACGCCCCTTGCCCGCGCCGGTGCCGTCGCCCAGGAACCATCCGCGCCGGAACTTCACGGCGTCTTCGGCATCCTCCGGCGCGGCGGTAACGACGTCGAAGGTCGCATCGACCTTCCACGCGCCCGACAGATGCCCACCATGCGCTTCGCCCGCATAGATGACGGATTCGAGCTGGGCGTCGGACAATATGCCGAGCGTCACGAGCTGCGGCGGCAGATGCGGCCGGTAGGAGGGCTTGGGCGGCGCGACCGAAGCCATCGCCGCGGACTGGACCAATGGAGTCGGATGCTTGGCTGAGCCGGGAATCACGATCGACTGGAGCACATAGGGCTCATAGATGCTGTCCCCCAGACGGTCTGCCGGCGGTGTCCAGTCCATGATTTCATAGGCCAGTTCGACCAATTCCGGCGCCGGAGGCGTCGAGACGGTCGGGGCGGCGTGCAATTTCGTTCGGGCAGGCAAGATCG
>JAQVEQ010000021.1 GCA_028697875.1 Novosphingobium sp.
GCCCCGCCGGTATCCTGTGCGATCCACAGGCCGTCGGCCTGCGGCCGGTCCAGTTCGAGCCACACCGGTGCGCCCAGCGGCACGAAGGCGGGGTCGGCGGCGACCGAAGATTCGGTCCGCACCGGCACGCCCAATGCCCCCAATGGTCCGCCAAGGCCGCTGGCGCCGTCGAGTTCGCGGAAGAACACCCAGCTCTTGTTCAGCCGCATCAGTTCGCGGCCTTCCTCCGGGTGGTCCCGCAGGTAGGCCATGATCCCTTGCATCGAGCCCGGATATTGGCCGGGACCGTCGCCCAGCAACCCGCGCTCGCGCATGACCGAGCCGAGCCCGACATAGTCCCGCCCGTTCTGCCCGGCATAACCGATGCGCATCACGCTGCCGTCCGGCGCACGCAAGCGGCCCGAGCCCTGGATCTGGAGGAAGAAGAATTCGACCGGGTCCTTGGCCCAGGCGATTTCCAGCCCCTTGCCCGCGAGGGCCCCGTCCTCGATCTGCGTGCGGTCGTAATAGGGGACGAACTTGCCGCTATCGTCGTAACGGCCGAGCGGCGGACGTCCGGTCCGCTCCGCCTCGGGCATGTCCGCCGGCCAGGCGCGGACGAGATCGGGCGGCATGGCATAGACGGGCACGTCGTAGCCCGTCACATGCTCTTTCGATCCGGCAATTTCGGGTTCGTAGTAACCGGTGGCGAACGCCGCGCCATCGCCGACCTTGGCCGCTTCGAAATAGCGTTCGAAGAATTCCGGCGCTTCCTCATAGCGCCAGGTCGTCGCCGCGACGCAAGGCTCGCGCCAGTCGTCCTTCCTGGTCAGCCCGCTCGCATCCTCGCGGGCCAGCAGCCTGGGGCAACTTTCGACGAACGAAGTCAGCGCGGGGCCGGCATCGGCCTGCGTCAGCCCGAGCGAAGCGATGGATGGCCCGCGCGCCACACCGGCCAGCAGCGCCGAAGTCGCGGGCGGCGGCACGACCGGGGCGACGGGCGGCCTCGCTTCGGGGATCAGGCGGACGCAGCCGGCCAACAGGGCCAGCGCGAGCATTGTTGCCAGCCCGCGCAACGCCCCCCGCACAGCCACGCGCTCAGCCTTCGTCGGTTTCTTCGAGCAGCCAGTCCGGGCCCGGGGCATCGACCCGGCGGACGAAAGTCCAGATATCCCGGCTTTCGATCGCATCGTCGAGCGAGCCGGCAATCACGTTGCCGTCCTTATCGTGCGTCACTGCGGCGATATCGGCCGTGAAGCGTACCGCGATCCGGGCCGTGCGCCCGTCGAGCGAGGCCGAATGGACGACCACTTCCTCGGTCCGGACCAGCCGGTTGTCGAGCACTTCGCCCGCAGCCTCGCGCGCATCGATCGCGGAAGCGAAACTGTCGTAGACATCGCCGGTGCAGAGGAGCTTCAACTCTTCCTTGTCGCCGCGCCAGAACGCTTCGAGAATCGTCTGGTAGGCCCCGCGCGCACCCTGCAGGAAGGCCTGGAGGTCGAATCGGCGGTCCGCCGCGGCAATCGCGCGAATCGCCTGTTCGACGGACGCGGCCACGCCGGTCAGTTCGGCCGGGCGATAAGGAGTGGCAGGCGGCTGCGCCGGCGGCGCGCCGCGCGCGCCCGATGCCCCGTCGCCCTGGTCGAAACGGGTCGGAATCGGTTCTTCCTCGTGCTCCGCCCGGCGGCCGAGCACCGAATAGAGGCGCAGGCCCAGAAAGGCCGCGATCATGGCGAGGATGACGATTTCTACAACCACGAGATATCCAGTACGAAATTGATGGCCCCGCAAGGCCCATTCACACCCCTTAGACTGCCCCAAATAGGTATGGATTACAAATGAACAACCCGTGGACGGCGCACAAATCGCAGCGGAACGTCGCATGGATGCCACATGCCGGCGTTCCGCGAGGGCCGGACGCGGGGCATGGGGTGGGTATGGGGCAAGCCGCGCTCGCACGCGGCGTTGCGGCCCGGCGCAGGGGATGCTAGGCGCCCGAGCCGATCCATTCGACGGCGCGTTTGCCGTCCCAAGCCAGAAGAAAGCTATCCATCATGGCCGAAGAAGGCGACGTCCTGACCGATCTCCACCCCGCCCCCAACGGCGCGGACACCGAACCTGCCGCCGGGCTCATCACCCAGTACGTGAAGGACCTTTCGGTCGAGAACCCGAATGCCCCGGAATCCTTCCAGTGGCAGGAACAGCCGCAGATGGACGTCCAGTTCAACATCGGCGCGGAACGGGTGAACGAGGAAGTCCACGAGGTCGAACTGAAGATCGCCGTGGCGAACAAGACCGAACAGGGCACCGTCTTCCTGGTCGAACTGTCCTATTGCGGACTCGTCGGCATGCGCAACCTGCCCGACGACCAGGCCCACGCCTTCCTCTATGCCGAAGCGCCGCGGATCCTGTTCCCCTTCGCCCGCCGCGTGATCGCCGATGCGGTGCGCGATGCCGGTTACCCGCCGCTGATGCTCGAGCCGATCGACTTCAACGGGCTCTATATCCAGCAGCTCCAGCAGCGCGCCGCCGAACAGCAGGCCGCCGAGGCAGCCGCTCCGGGTGGCGAAGCCTGAGCCACGGGCCTAGCGGGGCGCAGCCATGAGCCTCGTCCGTAATGTCGGCACGATCGGCGGCCTGACCGCCGTCAGCCGCCTATTCGGCTTCGTGCGCGACATGCTGATGGCGCGCGTGCTGGGCGCCGGCCTTGCGGCCGACGCCTTCCAGCTCGCCTTCATCCTGCCCAACACCTTCCGCCGCCTGTTCGCGGAAGGGGCCTTTTCCGTGGCGTTCGTGCCGATGTATTCGCGCGCGCTGCACGGGGAAGGCGGCGAGGATGTGGCCCGCCGCTTCGCCGACGACGTGCTGGCGGTGTTCGTCTGGGTCCTGCTGGCCTTCAGCGCCCTGGCAATGATCGCGATGCCCGGCATCGTCTACCTGCTGGCCAGCGATTTCCAGCAGGTGCCGGGCAAGTTCGAGCTGTCCGTGCTGCTCAGCCGGATCACTTTCCCCTACCTCATGCTCATCAGCCTGGTCGCGATGCTGTCGGGCCTGCTCAATGCCCGTTCGCATTTCGGGCCGGGCGCCTTTGCCCCGGTCTTGCTGAACATCGTCCTGATCTCGGGCATCGTCACGGGCTGGTACTTGCGCGGCGAAGGCGGCGACGACCGGATCGTGGCGATCGCGCTGGCGGTTTCCGTCACGCTCGCCGGGGTGGCGCAGCTCGTCTATCTCTGGTGGTCGGCGCGCCATACGGGTGTGCGCCTGCACCTCCACGTTCCGCGCGTGACGCCGGAAGTGAAGAAACTCGGCATGCTGATCCTGCCCGCGACGTTCGGCGCGGGGATCTATCAGATCAGCCAGTTCGTCGACACGTTCTTCGCCACGTCCCTGCCGCAGGGTTCGCTCACCCTGCTCAAATATGCCGACCGGCTGAACCAGATGCCGCTGGGCATTGTCGGCATCGCACTGGGCACCGCGATCCTGCCCATGCTCGCCCGTCATATCCAGACGGAGAACAATTCCGAGGCGCAGCGGCTGCAGACCAATGCCGTCGCCATGGCGCTGCTGCTGACGCTGCCGGCCGCCGCCGCGCTGGCGATCTGTGCCCCGGCCTTCGTCACGGCGTTCTTCGTCGGCGGCAAGATGACCATGGCCGACGGCGCGACCATGGCGGAAATCGTTATCGCCCTGGTCGCGGGCCTGCCCGCCTACGTGCTGGTCAAAGTGCTCCAGCCGGCCTTCTTCAGCCGCGAGGATACGCGCACCCCGGTGTGGATCGCCGCCTTCGCCCTGATCGTGAACATCGCGATCAATTTCTACGTCGTGCCGCGCTACGGCATTGTCGGACTGGCCGCCGCGACCGCCTTTACCGCCACGCTCAACGTCGCGCTGCTCTACACGGTGCTGCACACACGCGGCTGGTACCGTGCGACGCCGCGCCTCGGCCTGACAGCGTTGCGCCAGGTCGCCGCCACGGCGGTTATGGGGGCGGCGCTCCACTTCGCCATGCCGCTGATGGCGGACCGCTATGGCGGCAATGTGGTGGAGCGGGCCTGGTCGCTCGGCGTGCTCGTCGCGCTCGGCCTCGTCACCTTCTTCGGGACCGCGTGGTTCACGGGCGCTCTCGACAAGGACCTTGTCGCCCAGCTACGGCGGCGCCGCAATGCCAGCGCCAGTGGCGCCAACACCAACAGCGAAAGCCAGTAATTCCCATGCGTATCGTTTCCGGTATCCAGCCCACGGGCAATCTCCACCTTGGCAACTACCTAGGGGCGATCCGCAACTGGGTGCGGATGCAGGATTCGATGGAGGAAGGCAGCCAGTGCCTGTTCTTCCTGGCCGACCTGCACGCCATTTCCATGCCGCACGTCCCGGCGGAACTGAGCGCGGCGACGCTGGAAATGGCCGCCGCGCTGGTCGCCTGCGGGATCGACCCCGACCGTTCGATCCTGTTCAACCAGGCGCAGGTCCCCGCCCATTGCGAACTGCAGTGGATGCTGAACGGCACGGCCCGGATGGGCTGGCTGAACCGCATGACACAGTTCAAGGACAAGTCGGGCAAGAACCGCGAAGGCGCGTCCGTCGCGCTGTTCACTTATCCCGTGCTGCAGGCCGCCGACGTCCTGCTGTACCAGGCGACGCACGTGCCGGTCGGCGAAGACCAGAAGCAGCACCTCGAACTGGCGCGCGACATCGCGCAGAAGTTCAACAACGACTTCTGCACGGAAGACGCGCCGGTCTTCACTCTGCCCGACCCGATCATCCCGCCCGAAGCGGCCCGCATCATGTCGCTGCGCGACGGCTCGGCGAAGATGAGCAAGTCGGACCCTTCGGAAATGAGCCGGATCGAGCTGGCCGACGATGCCGACACGATCATGAAGAAGATCAAGAAGGCCAAGACCGATCCCGAACCGCTGCCCAGCGAAACGGCGGGATTGGAAGGCCGCCCGGAAGCGGCCAATCTCGTCGGCATCTACGCCACCATGGCTGGCGTCACGCCCGAGGACGTGCTGCGCGATTTCGGCGGCGAAGGGTTCGGCAAGTTCAAGCCCGCGCTGGGCGAACTTCTGGCCGAAACGCTCGGCCCCATCGGCAGGCGCTTTGCCGAACTGAAGTCGGACCGCGAGGAACTCGACGCGATCCTGGCGCGCGGGGCGCTGGAAGCGCGCGAGATCGCCCGGCCTACGCTCGACGCCGCCTACAAGGCGCTGGGGCTGGTGCGCGGCGGGTAAGGCCCGGCAAATCGCCCGGTTTCCCGGAATGGGCCATTCAAGGACCATTCACTCGCAAATCGGTAAAGCGATGCTATGCATCGACCAGCCGCGTCATGCGCGTGCGGCGGGGCCGGGCCACGCGTGCCGGGCCGATGGAGGAAAAGTGATGACAAACAACAGGTTGAAACCGGGTCGTTTTTTCAAGCTCGGCGCCGTGGGCTTGCTGCTCCTCGCCGTCGCCGCCTGTACCGCGCCGTTCAAGGCCGACGTTTCCCGCTTCCAGTCGCAATTGCCGGCCCCGCAGGGCCAGACCTTCGCCGTGATTGCCGAAGATCCGGCGCTGGCGGGCGGGCTGGAATTCGCCCAGTACGCCCATATCGTCGAAGCGAAGATGGAAAAGCTCGGCTACCGGATGGCTCCGCCACAGGACGCGACCATGCTGGTCCGCTTCGATTACGGGGTGGATAGCGGGCACGACCGCGTCCGTTCGACCGGCATGCGCGATCCCTTCTATTCGCCGTGGTATGGCTACCATCCCTACTGGGGTTACCGCCCCTACTACTATTCGCATTACGGCGCGTGGAGCTATGGCTGGTACGATCCCTGGTTCGACGGGGTGGAAAGCTACACCGTCTATACCAGCGACATCGAACTGAAGATCGACCGCGCGGTGGACGGCACGCGCCTGTTCGAAGGCCGGGCGGAAGCGGTCTCGACCTCCAACCGTCTGCAATACCTCGTGCCGAACCTGATCGAGGCGATGTTCACCGACTTCCCGGGCAATTCCGGCGAAACCGTGCGCATCACTATTGCACCGGAAAAGACGACGGTGAAACCGCTCAAGTAAACCTGGCCGGAACGGCATGCGAAAGGGGCGGGACCGGTTGCGGACCCGCCCTTTTTCGTGCCCGGCGAAGAGTATGCACCGCCCATCCCGGCCGGTGCGTGATCATGCGGGAGAAAAGACCCACCCGCGCACTTGCCTGCGGGACTGGATACGCCACCCCGCCGGAGTCCTTCTCAGGCGATCCTCGTACCACAGGCCGTTGAATACCGTATGCTCGTTGCCGTCGCCATCGGCCGCCGTCATCGGCACGATGGCGGTGGACCGCACATCGGCGCCGTCATCGTCGAAGTCCACCATCACGGTGGAAGTCATGTGCTGCGAACCGGCCAGGCTGTCGAGCACGGGACGAAGGAAGGCTTCCAGTTCCGCCACATTGCCTTTGGGCCCGCCGAAGGCGCTGAAATCCAGCGTGGCATCCTCGGTAAAGACATTGCGGAAGGCCGGCCAATCCTTGCGGTCCAGGGCGTGGCAATAGCGCGCCAGCACTTCGTTGATTTCCAGCCGGGCGGCAATTTCGTCAGCTTCCACAGGACATCTCCCAAATCCGTGGCCCCAATCCGTGGCGAAAGCGCTAGAGCCTCGCGTGCCCCCCGGTCGAACCGAAGCCGCCGGCGCCGCGTGCCGTGTCGTCGAGATCCGCGACTTCTTCCCAGCCGCCGCGCACCACCGGCGCCAGCACCAGCTGGGCAATGCGGTCGCCCCGGCTGATCGCGAAAGCCTCCGCGCCGAGGTTGATCATGATGACTTTCAATTCGCCGCGATAATCCGAATCGATCGTGCCCGGCGTGTTGGGCAGGCTGATCCCGTGCTTGAGCGCAAGGCCGGACCGCGGGCGCACCTGGATCTCGTAACCGTCGGGAATCGCCATGGCGAGGCCGGTCGCGACCGCATGGCGGCCGCCCGGCTCCAGCGTCACGTCCTCGGCCGACAACACGTCCATGCCCGCCGCGCCGCCAGTGGCATAGCGCGGCAGGTCCAGCCCCTCCCCATGCGGCAGGCGCTTGACCCGGATGGGCACCACTTCATTCGACTTCATCGGCAATCCGTTCCACCAGCAGCCGTGCGACTTCGCCCTTGGGCAAGTCGTCCCAGCTTTCCACTCCTTCCGCCGTGACCAGATGGACGCGGTTATGCGTGCCGCCCATCACGTCGCCCGAAACATCGTTGGCGACGATCCAGTCGGCCCCCTTCCGCTTGCGCTTGTCCTTGGCATATTCGATCACGTTATCGGTTTCGGCCGCGAAGCCGACAATCAGCCCGGGTCGCTTGCTGCCCGCGGCGAGATTGGCAAGGATATCGGGATTTTCGGTCAGGCGCAGCGCAGGCGGGGCCATTTCGCGCTTCTTCATCTTGACCTCGGCGACATGGTCGACCCGCCAGTCGGCCACGGCGGCGACCATCACCGCGATGTCGGCTGGCAAGGCCTTCTTCACCGCGTCGGACATCTGCACGGCGGTTTCCACGTCCACCCGGTCGACCCCCGGAGGAGTCGCGAGCGAGACCGGCCCGGCCACCAGCGTGACTCGCGCGCCCAGCGCCGCCGCCCAGCCCGCGATGGCGAAACCCTGCCGCCCGGAAGACCGGTTGGCGATATAGCGCACCGGGTCGATCGGCTCATGCGTGGGTCCGGCCGTAATCAGCACATGCTTCCCGGCCAGCGGACGGTGGCCCGGCTCGGCAGTGAATTCGCCCTGCCCCTCCAGCGCATCGTCCACCACTTCCTGCGGCTCGCCCACCGGCACTGCGGGCGGTTCACCTTCGAACGCCTCGGGCGGGGTCTGCATCGGATTGACTTCGTGGTTGATCGCTTCGGGGTCGGTCGGGGGGGCCGCGCTGGCCCTGCCTTTCCGGGCCAGCAGCGGACCGGACAGGTCGGGGTCGGGCAACGGCTCTTCCTCCGCTTCCTCCGTGAATTCCTCGAAGGTCTCGGCATCGGCCGCCGCGATATCCTCGGGCTCGGGCCATGGCGCGAATTCTTCTTCTTCCAGCACCGGCTTGCGCGGGCTGGTGCGCGGGATGATCGAAGCGAACAGGCCCGCCAGGCCGCCGGGCTTGTGCTCCGGTTCCGGCTCCGGCTCGGGTTCAGGCTCGAACGCCTCCTCGGTCCAGACTTCCGGCGGCGCGTGCTCTTCCCGGAAATGCGCGACCGGCGGGGGAACCGCGGGCAGCGCGGGCACGTCCGCTGGCGGCAGGGCCACTTCGAACCCCCGCACCCCGCCGATCGCCTGCCATACCGCCGCCGGCTCGGGCAGGCGGCCTGGACCGTATTCGCCGCAGGCCATGGCCCCTTCGTCCGGGTCCATCACCGCGACGCCCGCGCGGCGCAGCCATTCGACATTGCGCTGAGTCGCCTCGTGCTCCCACATCCGCACGTTCATCGCCGGGACGGCCAGCACCGGCTTGTCCGTGGCGAGCAGTACGGTCGTGGCAAGGTCGTCCGAAATGCCCGAGGCCATCTTGGCCAGCAGGTCCGCCGTCGCCGGGCAGACGACCACCACGTCGGCTTCGCGGCTGAGCTGGATATGACCCATCTCGGACTCGTTCTTGAGGTCCCACAGGGTCGTATAGACGGGGTTTTCACTGAGAGCGGCAAGCGTCATCGGCGTAATGAACTGCGCGCCGCCTTCGGTCAGCACGCAGGAAACCGAGCCGCCGCCCTTGCGGATCAGGCGGATAAGCTCGCACGCCTTGTAGGCTGCGATGCCCCCACCGACAATCAAGAGGATGCGTGGCGCTGTCATAACGGTTTTGTGCAGTGCATGAGCATTTGGCGCAACCGCTTTACTTCATCTGGTTAACAGGCAAGAAGATTTCGACCTAGAGGAGGGAAAATTCATGCGCCTTGCGATCACCGCGCTCGTCTTTCTGGGCGGGCTGTTCTTCATCCTGCTCGGCTTGTCGTTCCTGTTCCAGCCGGCGGAGACCGCATCCACTGCGGGCCTGACGGTCAGTGGCCCGACGGGTCTCGCCACGCTGCGCGCCGATGTCTTCCCGTTCATGACCATGCTCGGCGTGCTGATGATCTGGGGCGCATGGCGGCGGCGCGGCGACTTGCTGCTGATCCCCGCCACGGTCATCCTCCTCGCCGCGCTCGCCCGGATCTTGAGCACCGTGCTCGACGGCGCGGGCGAAAATTTCCTGGGGTCCGTCCTTACCGAACTGACGCTGGCGGCCCTGCTGTTCTTCGCTCGCGCGGTGCTGCCGCATCACCGGGTGCAGGATGTCGGGGATCAGGAAGGAACCGTCTAGGTCCCGATTCGCCTTCCCGGCCGAATCGCGCCGGGGTCAGCCGATCCAGCCCATCGCCGCCGCTGCCCACATGGCGGCGGCGCCGGCAAGCCCCGCGGCCGCATAGCCCAGCCATGCGGCCCCGCGGCTCTCCCGCCGTTCCCACATCAGTCCAATATCGGGCAGCGGCGGCGGTTCGGGTGCGCCGCCCTTGGCCGGGAAGCGGTCCTCGATCCGGCGGATCAGGTCGGGCAGACGCAGCAGGGTCGCCGTATCCTCGCGCAGGCGGTCGGCCAGCATCGATTCCGGCCCCAGCTCGTCGCGAATCCACCCGCCGACATAGGGGGCGGACACGTCCCACATGTTGATCGCGGGATCGAGCTGGGTGGCGATCCCTTCGACCATGACCATGGTCTTCTGCAACAGCAGCAGGTGCGGCTGGGTCTGCATGTCGAAATCGCGGGTAATGGCAAACAGCCCGTCGAGCATCTGGCCGACGCTCAACTCGCTCACCGGCTTGCCGCGCATCGGTTCGCCCACCGCCCGTAACGCGGTCGCGAATTCGTCGACCGAGTGGTAGCTCGGCACGTATTGCGCCTCGAAATGGATTTCGGCCACGCGGCGGTAATTGCCGGTGGTGAGACCATAGAGGATTTCGGCCAGCCATTGCCGCGCGCGCCGGTCGATCCGCCCCATGATCCCGAAATCGATCGCGGCGATGGTCCCGTCCGGCCGCACGAACAGGTTCCCCTGATGCATGTCGGCATGGAAGAAACCCGCGCTGATCGCCTGGGTCAGGAACGCGAGCACCAGCCGCCTGGCCAGATCGGGCAGGTCGTGCCCGGCGGCCTTCAGCGCCTCGACATCGCTGATCTTGATCCCGTCGATCCATTCGACGGTCATGACCCGGCCGTTGGTCCGGTCCCAGTCGATTTCCGGCACGCAATAACCGGCGAAACCCTTCATCGCCTCGGCCAGTTCGCTGGCGGAAGCGGCTTCGCGCCGCAGGTCCAGCTCGCGGTTGGTCCAGCGCTTGAAATTGGCGATCACCAGCCGCGGGCGCAGCCGCGAAGCTTCTCCGCCCAGCGCCTCGAGATGGGCCGCGGCCCATTCGTAAGTCTGGATGTCGCGCGCGAAGCGTTCGCGAATGCCGGGCCGCAGGACCTTGACCGCGACCTGCCGCCCCTCGGCCGTGACCGCGCGGTGAACCTGCGCGATCGAGGCCGAACCGACCGGCTCGGGATCGAAGTCGGCATAGAGCCGTTCCAGCGGCTGGCCGAAGCTGGCTTCCACCGCCCGCCGGATCGCCGCAAACGGCACCGGGGCCAGGCTGTCCTGCAAGGTCAGCAGGTTGTCCGCCGCCTCTTCGCCCACGAGATCGGGCCGGGTGGCCAGCGTCTGCCCCAGCTTGATCGCTGCCGGGCCGATTTCCTGGAAGGCGCCGGCATAGTCGGGCTGGCGCGGCTGGAAGGTGCCCAGGCGCGCAAGACGGCACAGCCGCCGCACCGGCGGCGGCGTGTTGTCGTCATGCTCGATCCCGCGCAACGCCCCATGCCGCGCAAGCGTGCGCCCCCATGCGAGCAAGCGCCAGATATGCGTCGAAGGACCGGGCACGCTGCTAGATCTTCCACCCCGAATGAATCGCGACCAGCCCGCCCAGGATCGGTTCGACCTTGGTCCTCACGAAACCGGCCTCGCGAATCATCGCCTCGAATTCGGGCATGGCCGGGAAGCGGCGGATCGATTCGATGAGATAGCGGTAGCTGTCCGCGTCGTGGGCGATGGCCTTGCCGATCTGCGGCACCAGCTTGTGCGAATAGAGGTCGTAGGCTTCCTTGAACCCCGGCCAGGTCGTGGTCGAGAATTCGAGGCAGAAGAACCGCCCGCCGAACTTGAGCACGCGGTAGGCCTCGGCCAGCGCACGGTCGATGTGCGTCACGTTCCGGATGCCGAACGCGATCGTGTAGGCGTCGTAGGTCCGGCTGGGGAGCTTGAGCTCTTCCGCGTTCTGGCGCGACCAGACCAGGGTATCGATCCCGCGTTCCATCGCCCGTTCGATGCCGACGTCGAGCATGTCCTGGTTGATGTCCGACACGGTGACCTTGGCCCCGCACGCTTCCATGCGGAAAGCGATGTCGCCGGTGCCGCCCGCCATGTCGAGGATCTCCTCGCCCGGCTGGGGCTTCACCCGGCGGACGAACTTGTCCTTCCACAAACGGTGCATGCCGCCCGACATGGCATCGTTCATGATGTCGTATTTCTTGGCCACGCCGGAAAAGACCTCGCCCACGCGGCGGGTCTTTTCGTCGGGACTGACTTCTTCGTAACCGAAGGAAACGCTCTCGTTCATGCCTCGTCCTCTAGCGGCCGCCCCTGCGATGCGCCAGCGAAGTCTTGACCGCGCAGGGCCAGCATGCCCAACACGATGCCGGCAAGGATAAAGGCCATGCCCGCGAAGTGGTACGCGTGCAGCCGCTCGCCCAGCAGCAGGGCCGACAGCAGCGCGCCGAACAGCGGCATCAGCGTGATCGCCTGCCCGGCGCGGGCAGGCCCGATGCGCCCGGCCGCCCAGTTGAAAATGAAATAGGCCGCCAGCGACGGCAGCAGCGCCACATAGGCGATGGCGCCGAACACGCGCGGGCTCCATACGACAGCTTCGCCCGCGTGCCATTCCCAGGCGGCCAGCGGCGCCATCGCCAGCACGCCGATGGCGAATGTCACTGCGACGAAGCTGGTGGCGGACGTGGCCGGGCGCATCCGCAGCAGCACGATATAGAGCGACCAGGCGAGAGCGCTGCACAGGACCAGCACGTCGCCGACGCCGAAATGCAGGCGCAGCGCCGACGACGGATCGCCTTCGAACACGATCGCGACGACGCCGAAAGTCGAGAAGGCCACGCCCAGCGCCTGCCAGCCGTTCGCCTGCATGCCGAAGAACAGCCGGTCGAAAATCACCACCAACGCCGGAATGGCCGCCTGCAGCAACAGGGCGTTGGTCGCGGTCGTATAGCGCAGCCCCTGGTAGAGAAAGGCGTTGAACGCGCCGACGCCGAGCAGGCCGAGCAGGAGCACCCACTTCCACCCCCGCAGAAGCTCCGCGCGGTCGCGCCACACCGGCCCGATGGCGAAAGGCGCCAGCACCAGCAAGGCCAGCAACCAGCGGCCCAGGGCGAGCGTGAACGGCGGAATGTCGAAGCGCACCGCGCGGCCGACAATCGAATTGCCGGCCCAGAACAGCATGACGAGTCCCAGCATGGCGATAGCGCGCGCTTGCGAACGATGTGCTTGCATGGCCGCCGCCATAGTGGCCGCCATGCCGCTTGGCGAGCGGCAAGACGATGACAGAAGCCGCCGCGCGGATTAACCAGCACGTCATGCCCGAACTTCCCGAAGTCGAAACCACGGTGCGCGGCCTGGCCCAGGTGCTCGAAGGACAGCGTCTTGCGCGCGTCCTGGCCAACCGCGCCGACTTGCGTCGCCCCTTCCCGCCGGACCTCGTCCAGGTGCTGACCGGCGCGCGCGTTACCGCGCTCGGCCGGCGTGCCAAGTACGGCCTCGTCCATACCGATCGCGGGCAGACCCTGGTGTTCCACCTGGGCATGAGCGGGCGGTGGCGGATCGATCCCGAACGCCCGGACAAGCACGACCACCTCGTGCTCGAAACCGAATCGGGCCACGCGCTGGCGCTCAACGATCCGCGCCGCTTCGGCTCGCTCGATCTCGTGGCGACGGACGCGCTCGCCCAGTGGCCGCCCTTCGCCGCCATGGGGCCGGAGCCGCTGGGGGACGGCCTGACCGCCGATTATCTCAAAACGGCGCTGGCCGGGCGCAAACAGGCGATCAAGCTGCTCCTGCTCGACCAGCGAATCGTCGCCGGGCTCGGCAATATCTATGTCTGCGAGGCGCTGTTCCGCGCCGGGATCGATCCGCGCAAGGCGGGCGGCAAGGTCTCGCGGGCCGCGCTGGAACGGCTCGTCCCCGCAATCCGCGCCGTGCTGGAAGAATCGATTGCCGATGGCGGCTCGACCTTGCGCGACTATGCCAGGCCCGACGGCGAGCTGGGCTATTTCGCCACGCGCTTTCGCGTCTACGGCCGCGAGGGCGAGCCTTGCCCGTGCGGCGGCACGGTCCGGCGGATCGTACAGGGCGGGCGCAGCACGTGGTACTGCCCCAAGTGCCAGAAATAAGGGTTTGCTTGACGATTCGGGTCGCGGAGGCTAAGGGCCGCGCTTCGATGCGGGGCGGCATGGCCGATCCCCGCGTTTTTGCGAGATTTTTGAGACAGACAGCGCGCCGCAATGGGTGCGCAAGTGAAGGACAGACATGGCCAATACGCCGCAAGCCCGCAAGCGCATCCGCCGCAATGCCAATCGCGCCGAAATCAATGGTGCGCGCATCAGCCGCATCCGCACTTTCGTGAAGAAGGTGGAAACCGCCATCGCCGGTGGCGACAAGACTGCCGCCGCCGAAGCACTCAAGGCCGCCCAGCCGGAACTGGCCCGCGGCGTTGCCCGTGGCGTGCTCCACAAGAATACGGCTGCGCGCAAGTTCTCGCGCCTGACGAAGCGCGTCGCCGCTCTCTGAGCCGACTCGCTTCCGGGGACGATTCGTCCTCTCGAAGACCATTCAAGGGCCAGCGCCGACCGCGCTGGCCCTTTGTGCATCCGCAAGGTTTCATGTGCACCTGCGAGATGCGAGCCGGAGTGCCGCGCGCAAGCCTAGCTCAATCCGCGATTCGCGAATGCTGCACTTGAAAAATCCAGCGAAACAGGCGCTTATACGCAGGTCCTACGCTTACCGTGAGTCAACCGAATTATTTCAGTTTTTTTTCACGCCGCCCCCTTGCTCCGAAGCCCTCCCTCTTGAATAAAACAATGCTCCGGAACGGTGACGGGTCCGGAATTCACATGACGGTTGCAGATGCCAATGTCCGGGCCTCGGTCCGGGCACGAGGTAGCTTTTTGCCCATGCCGGGGAGGGCAAGGATTCCTGCGGCCATCACACAGGGGGGTTGGGATCAGTAATGGTGCGCGGCAAGGCCCAAGGTGATCAGGCGGCAAACGCTCGGCGGCGAATGGATGAGGACGTGGCGGAAGATCTCGAAGCAGTAAACCTTGCCGCCGATTGGGCGGACATCAGCCAGGGGCTGCGAAAGGATCTGGGGCATCAGTTGCACAGCCAGTGGATCAAGCCGGTCCAGGTGGGCAGCTTCTGCAAGGAAACCGGCACACTCGACCTGTTCCTGCCGACGGAGTTTTCGGCCAACTGGGTAGCGGACCGCTTCGCCGACCGGCTTTCGCTGGCGTGGAAGATCGCCCGTTCGGAAGTGCGCCACGTGCGTATCTCGGTCCATCCGGGCCGCCGGCAACTGCCGGAACTGCGCGTCGGCGACAATGCCGGGCAGTCCTTCGGCACGTTTGCGGCGAACGACGGCGATTCGATGGGCGGCATGGCCCTGTCGGCCGACACGATCGGGGCGCAAGGCTTCACTTCGTCGATCGGGCTCGACCCGTCGCTGACCTTCACGGCCTTCGTTACCGGCGAATCGAACATTCTCGCCTACAACGCGGCGGAACGGATGGCGAAAGTGGAAACGCCGCAGTTCTCGCCGCTCTATCTCAAGGCGGCGACCGGCCAGGGCAAGACGCACCTGATGCACGCGATCGGCCATTCCTATCTCGCGGCCCATCCGCGTGCGCGCATCTTCTACTGCTCGGCCGAACGCTTCATGGTCGAATTCGTCCAGGCCCTGCGCCAGAACGAGATGATCGAATTCAAGGCCCGCCTGCGCGCCTTCGACCTGCTGCTGGTGGACGACATCCAGTTCATCATCGGCAAGGCCGCCGCGCAGGAAGAGCTGCTCTACACGATCGATGCGCTGCTGGCCGAAGGCAAACGGCTGGTCTTCGCCGCCGACCGCGCGCCGCAGGCACTGGACGGCGTCGAACAACGCCTGCTCTCGCGCCTGTCGATGGGGCTCGTGGCGGACATCCAACCGGCCGACATCGAGCTGCGCCGCTCGATCCTCGACAGCAAGCTGAGCAAGTTCGCCCCGCTGGAAGTCCCGGGCGACGTGATCGAATTCCTCGCCCGGACGATCAACCGCAACGTGCGCGAACTGGTCGGCGGGCTCAACAAGCTGATCGCCTATGCCCAGCTGACCGGGCAGGAAGTCTCGCTCCAGCTGGCGGAAGAACAGCTGACCGACATCCTTTCGGCCAACCGCAAGCGGATCACCATCGACGAGATCCAGCGCACGGTCTGCCAGTTCTACCGCGTCGACCGGGCCGAGATGTCGAGCAAGCGCCGCGCCCGCGCGGTCGTGCGCCCGCGCCAGGTCGCGATGTACCTCGCCAAGGTGCTCACGCCCCGTTCCTATCCGGAAATCGGGCGCAAGTTCGGCGGGCGCGACCATTCCACGGTGATCCACGCCGTGCGCCTGATCGAGGACCTGCGGCAGCGCGATGCCGACATGGACGGCGACGTGCGCAGCCTGCTGCGGCAGCTGGAAAGCTGAACCTTTTCCCGGCGGTGTGCACCGTGTGCGCACCGCCGTTCCCCTTGCGGTCAACCGTTTTTCGACAGGCTTGTCGACAGCGGCACATGAGCGTGCATAAAGCCGCCGCATGAGTCTTTCACCCGACCGCCTCGAACGCTTTGCCCGCCACATCGTCCTGCCGGAAATCGGCGGCGCCGGACAGGCGGCCCTGGCCAAGGCCCATGTCGTGCTGGTCGGGATCGGCGGGATCGGTTCGCCCGCGCTGCAATACCTCGCGGCGGCAGGCGTCGGGAAGCTGACCCTGATCGACGACGACCGGGTCGATACGAGCAACCTCCAGCGCCAGACGCTCTTCGCCGAAGCGGACGTCGGCGCACTGAAGGTCGAGCGGGCGGAAGCCTGGCTGGGGCGATTCGATGCCGCCCTGGCAGTCCAGGCCGTGGCCATGCGGGTGACGTCCGACAATGCCCCCGCTCTTGTTTCAGGCGCCAGCGTCGTACTCGACGGATGCGACAACTTCGCGACTCGACTGGCGGTTTCCGACGCCTGCGTCGCCGCCGGCGTGCCGCTGGTCAGCGCCGCGGTCGGCCGGTTCCAGGGCCAGGTCGCGGCCTTTGCCGGGCACTTGCCCGGCCAGTCCTGCTACCGCTGCTTCGTGGGCGATGCCTTCGATGCCGAAGACTGCGACACTTGCGCGGACGAGGGCATGCTGGGCGCCATGGCCGGGTGGACCGCCAGCCTCGGCGCGATGCAGGCGATGCGCGTGATCCTGCAAGGCGTCAGCACGCTGGGCGATCCCCAGTGGGGCATGCTCCACGTGCTCGACGGACTCGCCCCTTCGCTCCGCACCATGCGCATCGCCAAGGACCCGAATTGCCGCGCCTGTTCAGGCGGATAGGAGTTCCTCGACCCAGGCGGGCACCACTTCGCTCGCCGGGCCGAGCCGCGAATCGTCGAACATGTGCGAGCCTTGGCTGCGCTCGAGATTGAGTTCGAGCGTCGCGGCCCCGCATTCGCGCGCATCGCGCACGAAGCCCGCCGCCGGATAGACCGCGCCCGAAGTGCCGATCGACACGAACAGGTCCGCCTCGCGAATCGCGGCATAGATCTCGCCCATGCGGTACGGCATCTCCCCGAACCAGACGATGTCGGGGCGCAAGGCCCGGGTCCCGCAGGCCGGGCATGGCGGACGGTCGATCAGCGCCCCCGTCCAGCGGGTGCGCGCATCGCACGCCATGCACCAGGCGGAGAGCCCTTCCCCATGCATGTGCAGCACGCGCGGGTTATCGGGATAGGCGGCAGCCGCCCGTTCGTGCAGGTCGTCGATGTTCTGCGTCACCAGCAAGAACCGGCCCGGCCATTCGGCGTCGAGCCGCGCCAGCGCCGCATGCGCCGGGTTGGGCTGCGCCGCCATGATCGCGGCGCGGCGCATGTCGTAGAACCGCTGCACAAGGTCGGGATCGCGGGCAAAGGCTTCGGGCGTCGCCACGTCTTCCACCCTGTGCTCCTCCCACAAGCCGTCCTCGGCCCGGAAGGTCTTGAGCCCGCTTTCGGCGCTGATCCCCGCGCCGGTGAGGATCACGATATTCTCGATATGAGCCATCTGCTTGCCTTGTCGTCACCCTGAACTTGTTTCAGGGTCCATTTCTCCTCATAAGCCGCCGTGTTTGGGGCACGATGGATGCTGAAACAAGTTCAGCATGACGGGTTCCGTGGAGGGCATGTGACCAGAATCGGAATTATCGGCAGCGCGGGGCGCATGGGGCAGGCGATTGCCCGCGTGGCGGAAGCAACCGGCCACGAACTGGCCGGCGGAATCGACC
The DNA here is from genome assembly GCA_028697875.1 of Novosphingobium sp. Taxonomy (GTDB): domain Bacteria; phylum Pseudomonadota; class Alphaproteobacteria; order Sphingomonadales; family Sphingomonadaceae; genus Caenibius. The sequence continues at coordinate 17,593 of JAQVEQ010000021.1, forward strand.
AGGGCGGCGACCCGGCGGATCTGGCGGCCAGGAGCGACGTGCTGGTCGACTTCTCTTCCCCCCGCGCGCTGGCGGCCAACCTCGCCGCCGCGCAGGGTGCGCATATCCCGATCGTGATCGGCACCACCGGGCTCGAAGCGGAACACCACGCCATGATCGACGAGGCGGCCGGGGCGATTGCCGTGCTCCAGACGGGCAACACCTCGCTCGGTGTCACCCTGCTCGCCCACCTCGTGCGCGAGGCGGCTGCGCGCCTCGGCGAGGACTGGGACATCGAAGTGGTCGAAACCCATCACCGGATGAAAGTCGATGCGCCTTCGGGCACTGCCCTCCTCCTCGGGCAGGCGGCGGCCGAAGGACGCGGGATCGACCTGGCGAGCCATAGCGAGCGCGGGCGCGACGGGATCACCGGCAAGCGCGAAGTGGGCGCGATCGGCTTTGCCGCCCTGCGCGGCGGTACCGTGGCAGGCGACCACACGGTCCATTTCCTGGGCGAGAACGAACGCCTCGCCCTCTCCCACCTGGCCGAAGACCGCACGATCTTCGCCCGCGGCGCGGTCAAGGCCGCCGAATGGCTGATCGGCAAGGGTGCCGGGCGCTATACCATGCCGCAGGTCCTCGGACTCTGACGGGACGCGTCCGTTGAAGAAAGACCGGATCTTCGAATTTTTCCGCCTGCTGGCCGAGAACAACCCAGCGCCGGAGACGGAACTGGAGTTTTCGAACACCTACCAATTGCTGGTCGCCGTGGTGCTCTCGGCGCAGGCGACCGACGTCGGAGTCAACAAGGCCACGAGGCGGCTGTTCCAGGAAGTGAAGACCCCGGCGCAGATGGTGGCGCTGGGCGAAGAAGGGCTGAAGGAACACATCAAGACGATCGGCCTGTTCAATTCCAAGGCCAAGAACGTCATCGCCCTGTCCGAAATCCTCGTGCGCGATTTCGGCGGGGAAGTGCCGCAGGATCGCGACGCGCTGGTCACTCTGCCCGGCGTCGGGCGCAAGACGGCCAACGTGGTCATGAACTGCGCTTTCGGGGCGGAGACTTTCGCGGTCGACACCCATGTTTTCCGCGTCTCCAACCGCACCGGCCTCGCCAAGGGCAAGACGGTCGACAAGGTCGAGGCGCTGCTGGAAAAGCGCGTGCCGCAGCCTTTCCGGCGCGACGCCCACCACTGGCTGATCCTGCTGGGCCGCTATACCTGCAAGGCGCGCAGCCCCGAATGCTGGCGCTGCCCCGTGGTCGTTCAATGCGAGTTCAGGCAAAAGGTGCTGGAACCCCGCGCCACGGCAAGTGTTTCCAAGGCAAAGGCCAGAGGTCCGGCCCCCGCTTGATCCGGGCCTCGCACAACAGGAGGAAGCAGATGAATGCCCTGACCCTGATCGGCGTTGCCGCCGGCGCACTGGCGCTGACGGCCTGTTCCGCGAAGATGGACAAGGAAGCCCCCATTTCCAAGGCGCCCGCCGCCAAGGTCGTGGGCCAGCCCCGCAGCTGCATCCCGATCAACCAGATCTCGAACAGCCGAGTGTTCGACGATTACACGATCGACTTCAAAGTCGGCAGCCAGACCTATCGCAACACCCTGCCGCAACGCTGCTCCAGCCTCGGCTTCGAGAAGGCCTTTACTTACAAGACCTCGCTCTCGCAGCTGTGCAACACGGATATCATCTACGTGCTGCGCACTATCGGCGGCAGGCCCGAAAGGGGGGCGGGCTGCGGCCTCGGCATGTTCGTGCCGGTCGAGTACGAGAAGCAGCCGAAGGACTGAGGCGTGAAGATCAGGCGCCTTCGGGTTCCGCGCTGACGGCGCTGATGACCGTGGCGGCGACAAGGTCGCCGACCACGTTCAGGGTCGTACGGCACATGTCGAGGAAACGGTCGACCCCCAGGATCAAGCCGATCCCTTCGGGCGGCACGCCGACCCCGCCCAGGATCAACGCGATCACCGGCAGCGAACCGGCCGGAACGCCCGCCGTGCCGACGCCGGCAAGAATGCAGACCAGCATGACGAACAGCTGGTCGGTCAGCGACAGGTCCACCCCGAAGAACTGCGCCAGGAACAGCACGGTCACGCCTTCGAACATGGCGGTGCCGTTCTGGTTCGCCGTGGCCCCGATAGTGAGGACGAAACGCGCGATCTTCGGCGGCAGCTTCAGTTCGCTGTCGGCCACGCGCAGGGCGGTCGGCAGCGTGGCGTTGGAGCTGGCCGTGGAAAAGGCCATCAGGCTCGCTTCGCGCGTTTCGCGAAAGAAGGCGACAGGGCTCTTCTTCGCAATGAATTTCAGCAGCAGCGAGAAGACGCCGAACATCTGCAAGGCAAGCGCGAGCAGCACCACCGCGACATAGGCCGCCAGCTTGATAAGCAGGTCCCAGCCGAACTGCGCGGCGAGGTTGAACATGAAGCAGAAGATCGCCAGCGGAGCGAGCTGGACGACGAGGCCGATCAGCTTCATCGAGACTTCGAGCACCCCTTCGATCGCGTCCTTGAGCGTTTCCGTGCGCGGGGTGCGGACCAGCAGCAGGCCGATGCCGAAGAACAGGGCGAAGAACATCACCGCCAGGATGTCGTTGTTGCTCATCGCGGAAATGACGTTCGACGGGACGAGCCCGATCACCGCGTCGATCCCGGTCTGCGCCGTGCCGGTGCGTTCGAGGATTCCCTGCGCGCTCTGCTGTCCCTGCGCCAGCAGGTCGCGCGCCGCGGCCGGGTCCACCCCCTGGCCGGGACGCAGGATGTTCACCAGCGCGATGCTGAGCGCGACCGCGATGCCCGAGACGATCACGGTATAGACCAGCGTGCGGATGCCGACGTTCTTGAGCGCGCGGATCTCGCCCATCTCCGCGATGCCGACGACCAGCGCGGAAAAGAGCAGCGGCAGGACCAGCATGAACAGCAACCGCAGGAATACCTGCCCGATCGGCCCGGTGACATAAGTCACCACGGTTTCCAGCCATGCGGCGTCACCGGCGAAAGTATAGGCGGCAAGGCCCGCCATCAGCCCGGCGAT
>JAQVEQ010000207.1 GCA_028697875.1 Novosphingobium sp.
CTTCCGATCTAGACCGGCGTCAGGCGCACCCGCGTGCCCGCCGCCGCCTGCGCCGCCTCCATCATCTCCTCGACCCCGCGTGCCTTGCACGCTTCCGCGCGGCAGACCTGCACCTGGGGGCGCGGGTCCGCTTCGGCGGAGAAGTCGTGATAGAAGCTCGCCACCCCGTGCACTTCGGCACGGCTGAGGTTGAGCGCCCCGGCAATCGCCGCTTCGGCAGCCGCATCGATGCAGCCGAAAGCCGCCTGCACATCGTGCAGGATCGGCAGCAGCGGGCCTTCCCGGCCCGCATGCCGCGCAATGATGTCCGGCAGGCGCCCGTCCTCGCTCATCACATCCGGAGCGTGGCGCAGAGCTTGTTGCCGTCCGGATCGCGCAAGTAGGCGAGATAGAGCTTGCCGTGCCCGCCTTCGCGAACGCCCGGCGGATCCTCGACCGCAGTGCCGCCATTGGCCTCGCCCGCCGCATGCCAGGCATCGGCCTGCGCCGAAGTGTCCATGGCGAAACCGATCGTACCGCCGTTGGCGTGGCAGGCCGGTTGCCCGTCGATCGGCTTGCTGACCATGAACAGGCCGCCCTTGTGCATGTAGATCAGCCGCCCCTTGGGATCGACGATGCCCTCGGGCCCGTCGACCGCCGCGAACAGCGCATCGTAGAATTTCTTCGAACGGTCGATGTCGTTCGACCCGACCATGACGTGACTGAACATGCAGTAACTCTCCCTTCGTGTTGTCTGCTCAATAGACCACGACGCTGCGGATGGATTCGCCCGCGTGCATGAGGTCGAACCCCTTGTTGATGTCTTCCAGCGTCAGGATGTGGGTAATCATCGGGTCGATCTGGATCTTGCCCTGCATATACCAGTCGACGATCTTGGGCACGTCGGTGCGCCCCTTGGCCCCGCCGAACGCGGTGCCGCGCCAGTTGCGGCCCGTCACCAGCTGGAACGGCCGGGTGCTGATTTCCTTGCCCGCCTCGGCCACGCCGATGATGATCGAGGTGCCCCAGCCGCGATGGCAGCATTCCAGCGCCTGGCGCATGACGTCGGTATTGCCCGTGCAGTCGAACGAATAGTCCGCCCCGCCGTCGAGCATGTTGACGATCTGCTCGACCACGTTGCCGACCTTCTTCGGGTTGACGAAGTCGGTCATCCCGAACTTGCGGCCCCATTCCTCCTTGGAATCGTTGATGTCGACGCCGACGATCCGGTCGGCCCCCGCCATCTTCGCCCCCTGGATCACATTGAGCCCGATCCCGCCGAGGCCGAAGACCACGACATTGTCGCCGGGCCGGACCTTGGCCGTGTTGACCACCGCGCCGACGCCGGTCGTCACCCCGCAGCCCACGTAGCAGCTGGTCTGGAACGGGGCATCCTCGCGGATCTTGGCAACCGCGATCTCGGGCAGCACGGTGAAGTTCGAGAAAGTCGAACAGCCCATGTAGTGGAAGATCGTCTGCCCCTTGTAGGAAAAGCGGCTGGTCCCGTCGGGCATCAGCCCCTTGCCCTGGGTCGCGCGGATCGCGGTGCACAGGTTGGTCTTGCCCGACAGGCACGACTTACACTGGCGGCATTCCGGGGTGTAGAGCGGGATCACATGGTCGTCCGGCTTGACCGAGGTTACGCCGGCGCCGACCTCCCGGACGACGCCGGCTCCCTCATGTCCCAGGATCGAGGGGAAGATCCCCTCGGAGTCGAAACCGTCCAGCGTATAGGCATCCGTATGACAGATGCCGGTGGCCATGATCTCGACCAGAACTTCGCCTTCCTTCGGCCCCTCCAGATCCACTTCCACGATCTCGAGCGGCTGCTTGGCTTCAAACGCAACGGCGGCGCGGGTCTTCATCGAGCGAGGCTCCCATCATCGATTGTTCCCCCGTGCCATAGCCTCGTTGCCCCTTTGCCGTAAGGGGGCACGGCTTGGCAGCAGGCGATGGAGAAATGCCGGTATGCCGGAAAAACGCTCGCGCCAGCGCCGGGCGCAAATACAGGCGCCCAAAAACGCATTTTCCCCCGGAGGGGCCACATCGCAGATGTAAGGAAAATGGAGCGGGCGAAGGGATTCGAACCCTCGACCCCAACCTTGGCAAAGTTGTGAAAGGCTACGCCACAGTTTTCGACTTTACGAAATAACGCGATAAATCAAACACTTTGCTTCATTTCGTTACTCCGCTATACTCCGGAAATAGCCCCGAATTTCCCTCACGGTGGTGAACGGGTGGTGAACTGAAAGTGCCTCAGAACCTGCGCAAATCTGCCAATATTCCTCTCACAAAGAGGATTGTAGATGCCTCTCCTCCGGGAGAAAAGCGCTACCATCTCTGGGATAGCGAATTGCGGGGCTTTGGCCTTCGTATCGAGCCGAGCGGCGTCAAGACGTTCTTGGCAAAGTATCGCGCAGAGGGCGGCGGCCGCAGGGCTCCCGAGCGCCGTGTCACAATTGGCCGATACGGACCCCTGACTCCGGAAGAGGCTCGCAGGCACGCGAGGAAAATCCTGGGCGGTGCCGCAACCGGGTTGGATCCCGCCGCCGAGATCAAGGCCAAACGCAAGGAAATGCGGATCAGTGAGTTGATCGATCTCTACGAAAGGGAAGGCTGTTACATCCAGCGCGGCAAACGGCAGGGCGAGCCGATGAAACCGCTGACCAGACAGTATACGCTGGCGCGCCTGCACCATCATGTCGTCCCGCTGCTCGGCAGTCGCCGGGTCAGCGAAGTCAACGCAGGCGATATCGAGCGCTTCTTCCGTGACGTCGAGGCTGGAAAGACGGCACGGGACGACAAGATCGGCCCGCGCAAGCGCATTGTCGTGCGCGGCGGCGAAGGCGCCGCGCGCAAGGTATTTCGCGACCTGTCCGCCGTATTCAGCTTCGCGCGGCGCAGCGAGATCGTTACCCGTAACCCGTGCGAGACTGCGGCGGTCAAAAAATCGGACAACCACAAGGAACGCTTCCTGACGCTGGAGGAGATCAAGCGTTTCGGTGAGGCCCTGCGCGAACTGGAAAAGAACGGGGTCAACCGCAAGGCGCTCGATATCATGCGGCTGTGGATGCTAACCGGATGCCGCCGCGAGGAGATCGCAAGCCTCAAATGGCAGGAGGTCGATTTCGAGCATGGCTGCCTGCGTTTCGGAGACACCAAGACCGGCAAAGCCGTGCGGCCGGTCGGTGCCGCTGCGATCGCGATGCTCAAGACAATCGAGCAGACTGAGGATTCCGAGTTCGTTTTTCCCGCCGGAGAAGGCGATAGTTATTTCCGGGGTTACAAGACGCCATGGAAGAAGGTCGTCGAGAAGGCTCACCTGCCCGGCGTGACGCCGCATACTTTGCGGCATACCATGGGTTCGACGGCGATTTCCTCGGGCGAGGCGATGGCATTCACCGGGGCAATCCTGGGACATGCCAATCCGCGATCGACGGCTATCTATGCACACGTCCAGCATAACCCGGCCCGTCGGGCGGCCGATCGTGTTGCAGAGCGGATCGCCGCGGCGCTGGCCGGCATGAGTGATCTCGAAGTCGATGCCCCTGCTCCCGACGAGGATGAGGAACTGCTCCGCCGGGTGGCCGAAACGCTCATGAAGGGCGGCGCGGAGGCGGATCGCCTGCGCGTCGTTATCAACGCGCTCGCCACCTGATTGTAAGTGGCGCGGGGGTTATAGATGCCTATTGCTTGTATTGGTCTGTTTGCTGGCATCTTTTTTTCTTTTTTGGCGCCCAAGTGCTGCCATGCGGCGCTTGCGCTTGGTGCATAAGCACCCGCAAGGGAAAACGAGCCCTCACTTATGCGGGCGATCCGAACTTGACGCAAGGCGGCGGGAAGCAGACAATGTTTGTATGAGACGAGCACTGAAAATCGTGCTGGTCATAGCCGCCTTGCTTGGGCTCGTCGGGCAGACGGTGGTGATTGCTGCAAGCCCAGCCACGACGGCTATCGAGACAGCGGCTCCGGCAAGTATGCCGATGGACTGCGTCGACATGATGCAGGGCAGCGGCGATAATTCGGTTCCTTGCGATCGGATGACGCTTGCCTGTATCGCCGGCATGGGATGCGCTATGGTGCTGACGCTCGATGCTGGACAGGCCGTTGTTACAGAAGCGTTGGCTGACGTGGGTTCCTTGGGATGGCCTTTAATGCCGTCGATGGAGGGCCAGTTGGCCACGCCTGAACTCCATCCTCCAACCTCCGCGGTCTGATTGTTCGCCGGGCGAGCTCCTTTGGCCAAGCAGCGTAGAACGCTGCTGGCGTCCCTGAGGTTGGCTCGCCCATGGCAAATCCAGTCCAAGGAGCGGATCAATGAAAATCTTGATAACCTGCGCTTCAGCCGCAGTGGTTGCGTTGTTCATCGCCGGTTCGGCCCCGGCGTCGGCCCAATCGGATGCACCAAAGCCCGAAGCCAGCCGCTGCCAATGGCAGTCGCAACCCCAGTATGGCCCGCGTGCGCCGCTGCGCGCGCCGGTCTGTATGAAGCCTGGAGATGAACTGAAGGGCACCGGCGGCCCCAACTGCGATCCGACCTATAAAGGCAAGACGGGGCGCTATGTGTGGCGCTCGCGGCTGCAATATGGTCCGCGCGCGCCGTTGCAAGGACCGGTCCGCGTTTGGGTCGATGGGACCGATGTCT
>JAQVEQ010000022.1 GCA_028697875.1 Novosphingobium sp.
CTGCAGCTCTGCGCGAACGACAATATCCAGGTCTGCAACATCACTGTCCCGGCCAACTACTTCCACGTGCTGCGCCGGCAGATGCTGCGGCCGTTCCGCAAGCCGCTGGTCATCATGGCGCCCAAGTCGCTGCTGCGGCACCCGATGGCGAAAAGCACGGCGGACGAATTCGTCGGCGAAAGCCATTTCCGCCGGATCGTCAGCGACACCACCGAGATCGACGACAAGAAGATCCGCCGTCTCGTGCTGTGTTCGGGCAAGGTCGCCTACGACCTGATCGAACACCGCGACGAAAAGGAACTGGACGATGTCTCGATCGTCCGGATCGAGCAGATCTATCCCTTCCCCGGCGAACCGCTTGCGGCCCGCCTCGAACGGATGACCAATCTCGAGGAAGTCGTCTGGTGCCAGGAAGAGCCCCGGAACAACGGCGCCTGGTTCTTCGTCGAAAGCCAGATCGAAGCGGCGCTGACCGCCGCCGGCAAGAAAGGCATGCGCCCGTCCTATGCCGGGCGCGACGCTGCCGCCTCGCCCGCCACGGGCCTCGCCCTGCGCCACAATCTCCAGCAGCAGGCGCTGGTCAATCAGGCCCTGGGCCTGCCCGGCGGTGAGCAGCCGCCGCTCGGCCCGCTCACCAACTACCATCCTGCCGCTGGCGGCAAGAAGAAGTCCTGACCGGACAGGGAACGCAAAGCATGTCGATCGAAGTCAAAGTCCCCACTCTGGGCGAATCGGTTACCGAAGCGACCGTCGGCGAATGGCTCAAGCAGCCCGGCGAAGCAGTGAAGGCGGACGAGCCCATCGTCAGCCTCGAAACCGACAAGGTTGCCGTGGACGTGCCCGCGCCCGCCGATGGCGTGCTGGCCGAACACAAGGTCGCGGTCGGCGACACGGTGGAAGTGGGCGCGGTGATCGCGCTGCTGTCCGAAGGCGGCGCCGGCGTGACAGCCGCTCCGGCGGCGGCCAAGGACGCCCCGGCCCCCGCCCCTGCCGCCCAGGAATCCACCACCGGCGACGCTTCGCAAACGCTTTCCCCCGCCGTGCGCCGCGCGGTGCTCGAGCACGGGGTCGATCCCTCGACGATCAAGGGCACCGGCAAGGACGGCCGCCTGACCAAGGAAGATGTCCTCGCCGCCGCGAAAGCCAAGGACACCGGCGCTGCCCCGGCGCCTGCCGCTGCCGAGGCCACCCCTGCCGCCGCCCCCGTCGGCCGCAATGTCGAGCGGGTGAAGATGACCCGCCTGCGCCAGACCATCGCCAAGCGGCTCAAGAGCGCGCAGGACAACGCCGCCCTGCTCACCACGTTCAACGATGTCGACATGTCGGCGGTGATCGAGGCGCGCAACAAGTACAAGGACCTCTTCGCCAAGAAGCACGACGTGCGCCTCGGCTTCATGGGCTTCTTCGCCAAGGCCGCCTGCCTCGCGCTGAAGGACGTGCCCGCGGTCAATGCCCAGATCGACGGCGACGAGATCCTCTATCACGACTTCGTCGACATCTCGGTCGCGGTTTCGGCTCCGAACGGCCTGGTCGTGCCGGTCGTGCGCGACTGCGACAAGCTGTCGTTCGCGGGCATCGAGAAGGCGATCGCCGACTATGGCAAGAAGGCCAAGGAAGGCGCGCTGACCATGGAAGACATGAAGGGCGGCACCTTCACGATCTCCAACGGCGGCGTGTTCGGTTCGCTGATGTCGACCCCGATCATCAACCCGCCGCAGTCGGCGGTGCTCGGCCTCCACCGGATCGACGAGCGCCCGGTCGTGGTCGACGGCGAAATCGTCATCCGCCCGATGATGTACATCGCCCTGTCCTACGACCACCGGATTATCGACGGCCGCGAGGCGGTTACTGCACTGAAGATCATCAAGGAAGCGATCGAGGATCCGACGCGCCTGCTGATCGATCTTTGAGGCAAATTCCCCGCGTGGCCTTCGGCAAGCTCGGGCCGGGCGGGAAAGGGATTGAGTATCAGGACCCGCTCGGGCTGAGCCAGTCGAAGCCCGCGCGCCACGGAGGCCCAAATGGCTGAATTCGACTACGACGTCCTTGTTATCGGTGCCGGTCCCGGCGGCTATGTGGCGGCGATCCGCGCCGCGCAGCTGGGCCTCAAGACGGCCTGCGTCGAATCCCGCGCCACTCTGGGCGGTACCTGCCTCAATGTCGGCTGCATCCCGTCGAAGGCGCTGCTGCACGGCTCCGAACTGTTCGAGGAAGCCCACGACGGCACGCTCGCCAAGTTCGGCGTGAAGACCGGCAAGGTCGAAATCGACGTCGCCGCCCTCCAGGCCGAGAAGGCCGGCGCGGTCAAGGGGCTGACCGGCGGCATCGAATTCCTGTTCAAGAAGAACAAGATCGACTGGCTGAAGGGCCTGGGCACTTTCAAGGATGCCCACACCGTCGAAGTGGCCGGCAAGGCCTACACCGCCAAGAACGTGGTCATTGCCACCGGTTCCTCCGTCACCCCCCTGCCCGGCGTCGACGTCGATAACGACAAGGGCGTGATCGTCGATTCCACCGGCGCGCTGGCCCTGCCCGCTGTGCCGAAGAAGATGGTCGTCATCGGCGGTGGCGTGATCGGGCTGGAACTCGGCTCGGTCTGGCGCCGGCTCGGCGCGGACGTCACCGTGGTCGAATTCCTCGACCAACTGCTGCCCGGCATGGACGGCGACGTGCGCAAGGAAGCGGCCAGGATCTTCAAGAAGCAGGGCATGGAGCTGAAGCTCGGCACCAAGGTCACCGGCGCCACGGTCAAGGGCAAGAAGGCAACCCTGACGCTCGAACCGGCCGCCGGCGGCGATGCCGAAACGCTCGAAGCCGACTGCGTGCTGGTCGCCATCGGCCGCCGTCCGAACACCGAAGGCCTCGGCCTCGAGAATATCGGCCTCGAACCGAACCAGCGCGGCCAGATCGAAACCGGTCACGATTTCCGCACCCGGGTCGACGGCGTATGGGCCATCGGCGACGTGATCCCCGGCCCGATGCTGGCGCACAAGGCGGAAGACGAAGGCATCGCCGTGGCCGAGAACATCGCCGGGCAGATCGGCATCGTGAACCATGCCGTGATCCCCAGCGTCGTCTACACCACGCCGGAATTCGCGGGCGTCGGCCTGACCGAAGAGGCCGCCAAGGAACGCGGTCCGGTCAAGGTCGGCAAGTTCCCGATGATGGCCAACAGCCGCGCCAAGACCAACGGGGAGCCGGAAGGCTTCGTCAAGATCATCGCGGACGCCGAAACCGACCGCGTTCTGGGCGTCTGGGCGATTGCCTCGGTCGCCGGGACGATGATCGCCCAGGCGGCGCAGGCAATGGAATTCGGCGCGCTATCGGAAGATATCGCCTATACCTGCCATGCCCACCCGACCCATTCGGAAGCCATCAAGGAAGCGGCGATGGCGGTCAGAGGCAAGCCGATCCACATCTGATCGGCTGTTCCCCTCCCACCGGGGACAGGAACGGCCGGAAATCAGGGATAGGCAGGTTGCTGCGCATCGCGCGCACGGGCATAGGCGTCGTCGTCCCATTGCCCGTCGGCGGCAGCGCCACGGCGGCCATAATCGATACCGCGCACTTGCCCGGCCGAATCGATCGCGCAACTGAAGCTGCGGCCGTCGCGCAGATAGCCTTCGACACGCCAGCCCGTGGCGGATCGCTGGACACCTTCGACGCTGTCCACGCGGTCGTTGCGCTCCATCTCCTGCACGCACATGTCCACCGCGCGGTCGATCCCCCGCCCGCCGGAGTAGCGATCCGCCTCGCTGTCGCGGTCGCGATAGCTGTCGTCACGATAGCGGTAGTCGTCGTTGCGGTTGCTGTCGTTGCGATAGTCGCGGTAGCGTTCGTCGCGAGTCCGGTCGGCATTGCTGGCGGCACTGGCGATAGCCGCGATCCCGCCCAGGATCAGCACGCCCGCCAGCACGTCGCCCGCGTCCAGCCCGTCATGGTGGCGGTGATAACGGCCGTAGTAGGGATACCAGCCACTCCGGTCCCAGCGGCGATCCTGCACGGTATCGTCCGCCGGCTTCCACCCGCCCACGGACACGGGGGCGGCGGTACTGGCAGGCGCGGGAAGCGATGCCGCCAGCGCGGGCGTGGCGGCCACGGAACAGCTCGCCAGCAGGGCCGCGGCCGCGGCGATACGGGAAAGAGAACGGGTCATTGCAAACCCCCTTCACGCGACGCGGCGGATCGCCGCATCTCTTACGGTTAACCGGTTACGCGTGCGATACTTGCGGCGGGCTGAACCGCGGCAGAGCCGCCCGGTGCGCATGGCATCCGGACGGCCCATCACCGCTCGACCGGTCAAAGACCGCGAATTCCGCTGAAATCGACATCGACCACCCGGCCATAGCGCACCTTGCAGCTGAACCGGCCGGAGTCATGGTCGCGCCCGTAGTAGCGGTCGCCCGAACGCCAGTGGCTGCCCCTGTCGTTCACCACGATCCGGCCCCTGACGGTATAGCCGCCGCGCGTGCGGTCGATGTCGCGGATATCGGTCACATCGGCCCGGCCATAGCTGTAACGGCTTGCGGTCCGTTCGGCGGCATGGACGCACTGCTCCACGGCCTGGCGCGGGTTGCCGCGGCGGTAATAGTCGTCGCGGTCGCGATAGCCGTAGCGGGAGTAGTCGTCGTAACCGTAGCGGTCGCGGTAGCGATCGTGGTCGTTGTCGGAAGCCGCCGCGGCAATCGCCGCGATGCCGCCGATAATCAGCGCACCGGCAATCACGTCGCCGGCATCGATACCGTCGCCGTGGTGACGGTCGCGGGCCATGGCGGGAGAAGCCGAAGTAACCGCCATCGCACCTGCGGCGACGGTCCCGACCAGGGCTTTGGAAAGATTCTTCATCGCTCTCATCCTCATTCAAGGCCGGTGCGGGAATGCCCGGCTGTGAGAATGGAGCTAACGATTCGCCCGTGAGGTCTTGCTGAACTCACATGACAGCGATTATTCAGGAATGATGTTATTTTCCTGAACGCCAGTTAACCGGTATCGTCAGTGCGAGCCGGAATCGGCTGGCGAAGATGCCGGCTTGGCTTGCCGCACGTCCAGGCCGGTCCACTGCGCCATGAAGGCCAGCACATCGGCCCCTTCGGCGATCTGCTTGTCGGTTGGCTTGCCCGATCCGTGGCCTGCGGCGGTTTCGATCCGAATCAGGTGCGGCTTGCCGCCGATGTCGGCGGCCTGCAACGCGGCGGCATATTTGAAGCTGTGCCCCGGCACGACGCGGTCGTCGGTGTCGGCGGTCGTCACCAGGATCGCCGGGTATTGAACGCCCGAATGGATGTTGTGATAGGGCGAATAGGACAGCAGCACGCGGAAATCCTCTTCCCGGTCGGGATGGCCGTAATCGTCGACCCAATAGCGTCCGGCTGTCCAGCGGTCGAAGCGCAGCATGTCCATCACGCCCACGGCGGCGTGCACGGCATCGAACAGGTCCGGGCGCTGGTTGGTCACCGCCCCCATCAGCAGCCCGCCGTTGGAGCGCCCCTCGATCGCCAGGCCGTGTCCGGTCGTGATCCCCTCGCGCTTCAAGTATTCGCCCGCCGCGATGAAATCGTCGAACACGTTCTGCTTGTTGGCGAGCCGTCCGGCATCGTGCCATTCCTTGCCATATTCCCCGCCGCCGCGAATATTCGCCAGGGCAAAGGCCCCGCCCGCTTCCAGCCAGGCCATGCGCACGGCGGAAAAGCCGGGAGTCAGCGAAATGTCGAACCCGCCATAGCCGTAGAGCATCGTCGGTACGGCCTGGCCGGCTTCGGCCGCACTCCGCTTGCGGACGACGAACATCGGCACCTTGGTGCCGTCCTTCGAGGTGTAGAACCGCTGTTCGACCAGATAGGCGTCGGGATCGAAAGTCAGCTTGGGCAAGGCGAAGGCCTGCGTGGCCATCGTCGCCAGGTCCATGCGGTAGATTCCCGCCGGGCGGTTGAAGCTGGCGAAACTGTAGAAGGTTTCCGGATCGCCTGGCTTGCCGGTAAATCCGCTCGCCGTGCCGAGCCCGTTGAGCCGGATTTCCTCCGCCCGCCCCCCTTTCAGGTCGAAGATCAGCGCGCGGGACGCCGCATCCTTGAGATAGGATATGACCAGCCTGTCGCCCACCAGCGAGGCGGCGTTGATCGTCTCGCCGGTCTGATGCACGATTTCGTACCAGCGCGGCGACGGCGTATCGAGATTGATCGCCACCACGCGGAAACGCGGCGCGTCCTCGTTGGTGGTGAACCACAGGACCCCGCCGACGCCCTCGATCAGGTTCCAGGCATTGTCGAAGCCGGTAATCAGCGGCCGCGCGAACCAGCCTTCCCTGGCCCGCTTGGCAAGGTCGATCACGTGGATCTCGTAACGCGCATCGGTGCCGACGGCACTGGTGATGACCGCCCAGCGCCCGTCATGGGTCACTTCGGCAGAATGGCTGCGCTCGGGATGATCGGGCGTGGCGAAGACCAGTTCGTCCTCTGCCTGGCTGGTGCCGAGACGATGGAAATAGACCGCCTGGTTGTAGTTGAGCGCCTGGAAGTCCTGCCCTTCGGCCGGTTCGGGAAAGCGCGAATAGAGAAAGCCCTCCTCCCCCACCCAGGCAAGGCTGGTGAATTTCGCCCATTCGACGGTATCGGCCAACCGTTCGCCCTTGCGCACGTCGAGCACTTCGAGCCGGCGCCAGTCGCTGCCGTCGTCCTGCACACTGTACAGCAGGTAGTGCCCGCCGGGCGAAGGCTTCCACGCATCGAGCGCGCTGGTCCCGTCGGCCGACCATTTCGCGGGATCGAGCAACAGCTGCGGCTTGCCCTTGAGGCCCTTGCGCACGAACAGCTGGGACTGGTTCTGCAAGCCCGCGTTGCGTTCGTAGAAATAGCGCCCGCCCGCCTTCACCGGGATGGAGAAACGTTCGTAATCCATCAGTTCGCCGATCTTCGCGGCAAACCATGCGCGATCCGGCAGGCTATCGAGATAGGCGTGGGTTACCGCGTTCTCGCGCGCGACCCAGTCCGCCACTTCCGGGTCGTTGCGGACATCGTCCTCCAGCCAGCGATAGGGATCGGCGATCCTTTCGCCGAACAGGGTGTCCACCACGCCGTCACGGCGGGTCTCGGGATAGGCGGGCGCGGTCATGGGATCGGTTTCGGCAGCGAGGAGAGGATGGGCAAGCATGAGGGCAATCGCCCCGGCAAGAGGGCGCGCAAGGCGGCGCATATCAGGCTCCAAAAGGAAAGGGCGGCTGCGACTGTATCAATCGCAACCGCCCTTTCAATGGGTTACCGAAGAAACCGTCCGATCAGGCGTCGGCCAGTTCCTCTTCACCGGCGACCGGGCCGCTGTCCTGCCCCTTGGCATCGACATCGCGGTCGACCAGCTCGATGATCGCGATCGGCGCCGCGTCCGAAGCGCGGATACCGGCCTTGATGACACGGGTGTAGCCGCCTTCACGGCCGGCATAACGCTCGGCCAGAACTTCGAACAGCTTCTTTTCCTGCGCTTCGTCCATCAGGCGGCTGTGCGCCAGACGGCGGTTCGACAGGCCGCCGCGCTTGGCAAGCGTCACCAGCTTTTCGACGTAGGGACGCAGTTCCTTCGCCTTCGGCGTGGTGGTCAGGATCTGCTCGTGCTTGATCAGCGAAGCGGCCAGGTTGCGCAGCAGGGCGGCGCGGTGGCCGGACTTGCGCTGCAGTTTGCGGCCAGCGAGTTTATGACGCATTTTCTCTATCCTTCGTTCGATAAGGGCCCGTGTCAGGTAGCCCAGAGCAGGCCGGAAGACGGGGTCCGGCCCAAGCCCCTTTCAGCCGTTTAGCCGAGCAGTTCCTGCTCCAGCTTCTTGGCCATTTCTTCGATGTTTTCCGGCGGCCAGCCAGGGATGTCCATGCCGAGGCGCAGGCCCATGGAGGACAGGACTTCCTTGATCTCGTTGAGCGACTTGCGGCCGAAGTTCGGCGTGCGCAGCATCTCGGCTTCGGTCTTCTGGACCAGGTCGCCGATGTAGATGATGTTGTCGTTCTTGAGGCAGTTGGCCGAACGGACCGACAGTTCCAGCTCGTCGACCTTCTTGAGCAGGTAACGGTTGAGCTGGTTGGCGTCCGATTCTTCCGGTTGCGCGGCCACGCCGATCATCGCCGACGGACCCTGCGGGATCGCGTCTTCGAAGTGGACGAACAGCGCCAGCTGGTCCTGCAGGATGCGGGCGGCATAGGCCACCGCGTCTTCCGGCGTCACGGTGCCGTCGGTGTCGATCGTCAGCGACAGCTTGTCGTAGTCGAGTTCCTGCCCGACGCGGGCGTTCTCGACCTTGTAGCTGACTTGGCGGACCGGCGAATAGAGCGAGTCGACCGGGATCAGGCCGATCGGCGCGTCGACCGGACGGTTCTGCACCGCCGGGACATAGCCCTTGCCGGTGTCGGCGGTCAGTTCCATGTTCAGCGTCGCGCCTTCGTCGAGGTGGCAGATCACGAGATCCTTGTTCATGACCTCGATGTCGCCCGACACGGCGATGTCGCCCGCCTTCACTTCGGCCGGACCGGTAACCGAAAGCTGCAGCCGCTTCGGGCCTTCGCCTTCCATCTTCAGCGCGACCTGCTTGATGTTGAGGACGATGTCGGTCACGTCCTCGCGCACGCCCGCGAGCGACGAGAATTCGTGGAGCACGTTCTCGATCTTGATCGAGGTGATCGCAGCACCCTGGAGCGACGACAGCAGGACGCGGCGCAGGGCGTTGCCCAGCGTCAGGCCGAAACCGCGCTCCAGCGGTTCGGCGACGAAAGTTGCCTTGCGCTTGCCGTCACCGCCGGGCTTGATGTCGAGGCTGTTGGGCTTCTTCAGTTCCTGCCAGTTCTTGATATTGACGGACATGTAATTCCCCTAGGGTTCTAGCTGGCGGGAACGGCCGCTGGTCGCCTTGTGAGCGCCGCGGCCGATCCGAAGGATGGCGGCCTCGTCAGGCCGCCAGGCAGGTTCAAATCAGACGCGGCGGCGCTTGGACGGCCTCACACCGTTGTGCGGGATCGGGGTCACATCGCGGATCGAGGTGATGGTGAAGCCCACCGCCTGCAACGCGCGCAGAGCGCTCTCGCGGCCCGAACCCGGACCCTTCACTTCGACTTCGAGAGTGCGCACGCCGTGTTCAGCCGCCTTCTTGCCGGCATCGTCTGCAGCAACCTGCGCGGCATAGGGGGTGGACTTGCGGCTGCCCTTGAAGCCCATCATGCCGGCGCTGGACCAGCTGATCGCATTGCCCTGGGCGTCGGTGATGGTGATCATGGTGTTGTTGAAGCTGGCGTTCACATGTGCGACGCCGCTGGTGATGTTCTTACGCTCGCGGCGCCGAATGCGCTGGGGTTCGCGTGCCATGGTTCGTATCCTGTCCTCAGAATGGAAGAAAAGCCTACCGGGTGACCGGCCTGCTTACTTCTTCTTGCCGGCGATCGGCTTGGCCTTGCCCTTGCGGGTACGGGCGTTGGTGTGAGTGCGCTGGCCGCGAACGGGCAAGCCCTTGCGGTGACGCAGGCCGCGATAGCAGGCCAGGTCCATCAAGCGCTTGATGTTCATCGCGGTTTCGCGGCGAAGGTCACCTTCGACCGTGTATTCGGCGTCGATCGCCTCGCGGATCTGCAGGACTTCCTGGTCCGACAGGTCCTGCACGCGGCGGGCGTGATCGATGCCCAGCTTGTCGGCAATTTCCTTCGCCGACTTGGGGCCGATACCGTGAATATAGGTGAGCGCGATAATCACGCGCTTGTTGGTGGGGATATTGACCCCGGCAATACGAGCCACTTACTTCTCCTGCTCCACAGGGGACGGCGGATTTCCCATCGGCGGGAAGGCCACTGCCTCCTATCTCAACGCGTTGACACATCGACATCTTTCGGAAGGCCGGGATGGCAAAAAGCCCGGGTGGCGCGCACTACCCTGCGGCCGGCCGGACTCATCCGATCTGTCGAGTGAATGGCGCGCTTAAGACGATTCGCACGCGACGTCAACAGCGGACTTCGCGAGCGAACGGAGGGCGCCCGCACAGAGCGCCGCACACCTGATCGTTCTACTTATAGCGAATGGAAGCCGCCGGGTCAAAACCCGCCGCGCTCATCCCTTGAGAATCGCCTCGATCGCAGCCGTCACCGCATCCATCTCGGCCATGCCGTCGACCCGCGAGACGATACCCCGCTGTTCGTAGAACGGCAGGATCGGTGCGGTCTTGGCACGATATTCGGCCATGCGGGTGCGCACGGTTTCCTCGTTGTCGTCCGGGCGGCGCTTGAACTCGGTCGAGCCGCACTTGTCGCACACGCCTTCCTTGGCGGGCCGCTCGAACTTGTCGTGGTAGCCCTTGCCGCACTTGGCACAGGTGTAACGGCCGGTAATCCGCTCGACCAGCGCGTCCTCGTCCACACCGAGCTCGATCACATGGTCGAGCTTGCGCCCGTGCTGTTCGAGGATGCCGTCGAGCGAGACGGCCTGCGCCTCGGTGCGCGGATAGCCGTCGAAGATCGCCCCGGTCGAATCGCCCATCGCGGCCAGCTCGTCGGAAATCAGCGCGGACACGATCTCGTCGGACACCAGTTCGCCAGCTTCCATCACGGCCTTGGCCTTGAGACCGACCGGCGTCCCCGCCTTGACTGCGGCGCGCAGCATGTCGCCGGTCGAAAGCTGGCGCATGCCCAGGCGTTCGACGAGCCGTTGCGCCTGGGTACCCTTGCCCGCTCCGGGCGGTCCGAGAAGAATAATATTCACGCAGCTCTCCCCTGTTCGAGCGCAGGACCTTATGCTCAGCGCAGCCGGCCTTTCAACTTAGCCTTTTTGATTAGGTCGCCGTACTGATGCGCGAGCAGGTGGGACTGGATCTGAGTGATCGTATCCACCGTGACATTCACGACGATCAGCAGGCTGGTGCCGCCGAAGAACAGGCGCACGCCGGTCTCGGCCAGCAGAAATTCAGGCGCGACGCAGACCACCGTGAGATAGATCGCGCCGATCACCGTGATCCGGGTCAGCACGTAGTCGAGATAGTTGGCCGTGTTCTTGCCCGGACGGATGCCGGGAATGAAACCACCGTTCTTCTTCAGGTTTTCCGCCGTTTCCTCGGGATTGAAGACAACTGCGGTGTAGAAGAAGGTGAAGAAGATGATCCCCGCGGCATAGAGCGCCATGTACATCGGCTGCCCATGCTGGAGATACTGGTTCATCGTCACCACGATGCTGCCCATCGTGCTGTCGGGATTGACCGAGTTGCCCGCGAACTGGGTAATGGTCAGCGGCAGCAGCAGCAGCGAGCTGGCGAAGATCGGCGGAATCACGCCCGAAGTGTTGAGCTTGAGCGGCAGGTGCGACCGGTCGGCCTGCATCATGCCGCGCTGGCTGGCGCGCTTGGGATACTGGATCAGCAGGCGGCGCTGGGCGCGTTCCATGAACGAGATGATCAGAATCAGGATCACGATCATCAGCACCAGCGCGATGATGGTGAGCGCACTGATCGACCCGGACCGTCCACCTTCGAAAAGGTTGGCCGTGAAGGTCGGGAACTGGGCGACAATGCCGGCCATGATGATCAGCGACACGCCGTTGCCGATACCGCGGCTGGTGATCTGTTCGCCCAGCCAGAGCAGGAACATCGTGCCGCCGACGAGGCTGATGACCGCGCCGATGCGGAACATGTAGCCCGGATCGACCACAGCCTGGAGCCCGCTCTGCGCACCGTAGGCTTCAAGCCCGGAAGCGACGAACCAGCCCTGGATCACGGTCAGCAGCACCGCGCCGTAGCGGGTGTACTGATTGAGCTTCTTGCGCCCGCTTTCGCCTTCCTTCTTCAGCGCCATCAGCGCGGGATGGAGCGAGGCGGCGAGCTGCACCACGATCGAAGCGGTAATGTAGGGCATGACGCCGAGCGCGATGAGGCTCATGCGCTCAAGGCTGCCGCCCGAAAAGGTGTTGAAGATGTCGAGGATGCCGCCACGCGTCTGGGCGTAGAGGTCCTGCAGGATCAGCGGGTTCACGCCGGGCAGCGGCACGAAGCTGAGGAAACGGAAAACGATCAGCGCCCCGACAGTGAACCAGATGCGGTTCTTGAGCTCGGTAGCTTTCGAGAAGTTGGCGAGGCTGAGATTGCTCGCGAGATTATCGGCGCGTGATGCCATGAGTCCAATGTGCCTTAGTCTGGGCGGCCAGCACGGAATGGGGCTGCCTCTCCTGAGTGCATGCCCATATAGCGAGCGAGCGGAGATGCAAAACCCCCGCTCGCCGCAATTACCCGATTATTCGGCTGCGTCGGCCTTTTCGGCCTTGGCCGGAACGGTCACTTCGACCGAACCGCCAGCCTTCTCGACCGCCGCGACCGCGCCCTTGGACGCACCGGCGACCTTGAACTGGGCCTTCACGGTGATTTCACCCTTGCCGAGCAGACGGACACCGTCCTTGCCGCCACGGGCGAGGCCGGCGGCCTGCAGCGCTTCGTGGTCGATGAGCTTGCCAGCATCGAGCTTGCCCGCGTCGATGAACTTCTGGATCATGCCCAGGTTCACTTCGGCATAGTCCTTGGCGAAGGGATTGTTGAAGCCGCGCTTCGGAATGCGCATGTGGAGCGGCATCTGACCGCCTTCGAAGCCGCCGATCGAGACGCCCGAACGCGCCTTCGCGCCCTTCTGGCCGCGCCCGCCGGTCTTGCCCTTGCCCGAGCCGATGCCACGGCCGATGCGCATGCGGCCCTTGCGGGCGCCGGAATTGTCACGGATGTCGTTGAGTTTCATGTCTTGCACTCGCTTTCGCTTTGGTTCGCGCTAAAAATGGAAGCGGCCCGGTACTCGACCGGACCCCATCCGTCAACTTGAGCAGTCTTCAGTCGACCACCGCCACCATGTGCGGCAGCTTGGCAATCGCGCCGCGCACTTCCGGCGTGTCCTCGACCTCGACGACCTTGTGCATCTTGCCAAGGCCCAGGCCGATCAGGATCTTTTCCTGATTGGCCGGACGACGGATCGGCGAACCGATCTGCTTGATCTTGATCTTAGCCATTTTCGATTACTCCACGATGGCCGCGGCGTCGGCTTCCGCCTCGGCCTCGCTCGCACCGCCACGGCCGAGCAGGTCGGCGACCTTCTTGCCGCGACGCTGGGCAACCGACTTCGGCGAGACCTGGTTGGTCAGCGCGTCGAAGGTGGCGCGGATCATGTTGTAGGGGTTCGACGTACCGACCGACTTGGTCACGACGTCGGCAACGCCCAGGCTTTCGAAGACGGCGCGCATCGGGCCGCCCGCGATGATGCCCGTACCGGCCGGGGCCGAGCGGACATTGACCTTGCCGGCGCCGTAACGGCCCTTGCCGTCATGGTGCAGGGTGCGGCCTTCCTTGAGCGGAACGCGGACCATCTTCTTCTTGGCCGAAGCGGTCGCCTTGGTGATGGCTTCCGGCACTTCGCGCGCCTTGCCATGACCGAAGCCGACACGGCCCTGCCCGTCGCCGACCACAACCAGCGCGGCGAAACCGAAGCGCTTACCGCCCTTCACGGTCTTCGACACGCGGTTGATGTGGACCAGCTTCTCGATCAGCTCGTCGCCTTCTTCTTCCTGGCTGCGGCCACGACGATCGTCGCGGTCGCGGCGGCCACGGCCGCCACGGCCTTCACCGCGCTCGCCACGGCCACGGCCACGGCCACGGCCGCCTTCGCGGCCTTCCTGCTGCGGCTGTTCGGCCGGAGCGGCTTCCACAGCCGCGGTTTCGACCACGGGGGTCTCTTCGGTGTTGTTGGTTTCGTCAGCCATCATCAGAACTCCAGCCCGCCTTCGCGCGCAGCGTCGGCCAGCGCCTTGACGCGGCCATGGAACAGGAACCCGCCGCGATCGAAGACCACGGTGGTCACGCCCGCCTGCTTGGCGGCCGCTGCGATGTCCGAGCCAACCTTGGCAGCGGCATCGACGTTGCTGCCCTTGCCACCCAGAGTGGAGGCAGCGGCCAGCGTACGACCGGCGGCATCGTCGATGATCTGCGCGTAGATGTGCTTGCCCGAGCGGTGCACGGACAGGCGGGGACGACCGCCGGAACGGGCCCTGAGCGCGGTCCGCACACGGCGGCGGCGACGTTCGAAAAGGGAAAGCTTGGCCATCTTACTTCTTCTTCCCTTCCTTGCGGAAGATATACTCGCCGCGGTACTTGATGCCCTTGCCCTTGTAGGGCTCAGGCTTGCGCCAGCGGCGGATTTCGGCAGCGAACTGACCGACCTTCTGCTTGTCGATCCCGCTGATTTCCACGGTCGTCTGGTCCGGGGTCTTCACCTCGAGGCCTTCCGGCACGTCGAGATCGACATCGTGGCTGTAGCCGAGCTGAAGCTTCAGCTTCTTGCCCTGGGCGTTCGCACGATAGCCGACGCCGGTGATTTCCAGCACCTTGACGAAGCCTTCGGTCACGCCTTCGACCAGGTTCGACACCAGCGTGCGCTGCATGCCCCAATGGCTGCGCGCCGCCTTGCTGTCGTTGGCCGGCTGAACCGAGATCGCTTCGCCTTCCACCTTGTACTCGACGAGGTCCGACAGGCCCATCGAAAGGGTGCCCTTGGGCCCCTTCACGTTGAGCGTGCCGTTTTCGATCTGGGCGGTGACGCCACCGGGGATCGTCACCGGCTTCTTACCGATGCGGCTCATCAGAACACCTCCGCCAGCACTTCGCCGCCGACGTTCTGGCTGCGCGCTTCGGCATCCGAAAGCACGCCGCGGGGCGTCGAGACGATGGTGATGCCGAGACCGTTGCGGACTACCGGCAGCTCCTTGGAGCCCGAGTAGATCCGGCGGCCCGGCTTGGACACGCGGGCGAGATGCTTGATCGCGGGTTCGCCCTCGAAATACTTCAGTTCGATCCGCAGCTGCTTGTGCTTGCCGGTCGCATCCTCGCTGTAGCCACGGATGTAGCCTTCGCGCTGGAGCACTTCGAGAACACGGGCGCGCAGGTTGGAAGCCGGCGAAAGCACGGAATCCTTCTTGGCCTGCTGGCCGTTGCGGATACGGGTGAGCATATCACCCAGGGGATCGGTCATTGCCATCGGATGATCCTTACCAGCTCGACTTGGTCACGCCCGGGATGAGGCCCTTGTTGGCCAGATCCCGCAGTTCGACGCGGCAGAGGCCGAACTTGCGATAGTAGCCGCGCGGACGGCCCGTGGTGGCGCAACGGTTGCGCACGCGGGTCGGGTTAGCGTTCCGCGGGATTTCCGCCATCTTGAGGCGCGCCATCAGGCGTTCGGTTTCGTCGGCCGACTGATCGTCCGCGATCGCCTTCAGCTTGGCGTACTTCGCCGCGTACTTCTGGACGAGCTTCTTGCGACGCTCGTTCTTGTTGATGGAACTCAGTTTCGCCATTGGACTTAAGCTCTCTCTATCCGGCGGCTCACGCCGCTTCCTTCTGGTCGGCTTCCGCCGGGAACGGGAAACCGAACAGGCGCAGCAGTTCGCGCGCTTCTTCGTCGGTCTTCGCGGTGGTGGTAACGATGATGTCCATCCCCCGGACCTTCTCGATCCTGTCGTAGGAGATTTCCGGGAAGATGATCTGTTCCTTCACGCCCATCGCATAGTTGCCACGGCCGTCGAACGACTTCGGGTTGAGGCCACGGAAGTCGCGGATGCGCGGCATGGCGATCGTCACCAGACGGTCGAGGAATTCGTACATGCGTTCGCGACGCAGGGTCACCTTGCAGCCGATCGGCATGCCTTCACGCAGCTTGAACTGCGCGATCGACTTCTTCGCCTTGGTGATGACCGGCTTCTGGCCGGCGATCAGTTCCATTTCCTCGGCGGCGGTCTGAACCTTCTTCTTGTCCTGGCTCGCTTCGCCCACGCCCATGTTGAGCGTGATCTTTTCGAGCTTCGGCACCTGCATCGGGTTCTCGTAGCCGAACTTCTCGGTCATCGCCTTGGCGATTTCCGCGTCGTACTTGGCCTTGAGGCGCGGGGTGTAGTTGTCAGCCATCGATGGTCTCCCCGGACTTCACGGCAACGCGGACCTTCTTGCCGTCCTTCGTTTCGAAACGGACGCGAGTCGGCTTGCCGGACTTCGGATCGGCCAAGGCAACCTTGGAGATCGCCATCGGCGCTTCGCGGCGGTCGATGCCGCCCTGCGGGTTTGCCTGGCTCGGCTTGCGGTGACGGGCAGCGACGTTCACGCCCTGGACGATGACCTTACCGTCCTTGGGCATGACCTGCATGACAGTGCCGGTACGGCCCTTGTCCTTGCCCGAACGAACGACGACCGTGTCGCCGCGCTTGATCTTGGCAGCAGCCATCACAGCACCTCCGGAGCGAGCGAAATGATCTTCATGAAGCCCTTGCCGCGCAGTTCGCGCACCACCGGGCCGAAGATACGGGTGCCGATCGGCTCTTCGTTCTTGCCAACGAGCACCGCGGCATTGCTGTCGAAGCGGATCACGCTGCCGTCGGGACGGCGCACGTCCTTCTTGGTGCGGACGATCACCGCACGGTGAACGTCACCCTTCTTCACGCGTGCACGCGGCTGCGCCTCCTTGACGGAGACGACGATCACGTCGCCGACGCCCGCGGTACGGCGCTTCGACCCGCCCAGCACCTTGATGCACTGGACGCGCTTCGCGCCGCTGTTGTCCGCGACGTCGAGATTGGATTGCATCTGGATCATCGATCCGGTTCCTTCTCAATGGCTTGCCGGAACAAGTCCGGCAGTTCCTAAAACGTCTAACTTACTGGCCCGCGGCCTCGACTTCGAGGTCGGCTTCGAGAGCCGTGCCCTTGCCCGCCTGGACACGTTCGATCACCTTCCAGGTCTTGGTCTTGGAGATCGGACGGGTTTCCTCGATGCGGACGGTTTCGCCGGCCTTGTACGAGTTGTCTTCGTCGTGGGCGTGGTACTTCTTCGAGCGGCGGATGATCTTCCCGTAAAGCGGGTGCTTCACCTTGCGCTCGACAAGCACGGTCACGGTCTTGTCGGTCTTGTCGGAAACCACGGTCCCGATCAGGATACGCTTCGGCATCGTGTGCTCCTTAAGCCTTGGCAGCCGCAGCCCGTTCGGTCTGCAGCGTCTTGATACGGGCGATCTCGCGGCGCACTTCCTTGATGCGAGCGGGACGCTCGATCTGGTTCGTGGCAGCCTGGAACCGCAGGTTGAACTGCTCGCGCTTCAGTTCGACCAGATCAGCGTTCAGCTGGTCGTCGGTCTTCGCGCGGAGATCTTCGGTCTTGGCCATTATTCGCCTCCCAGGTGCGAGGTGTCGCCGAGACGGGCAACGACCTTGGTCTTGATCGGCAGCTTCATCGCCGCGCGGCTGAACGCTTCGGCGGCGAGCGGACCCGGAACGCCGTCGAGCTCGAACAGGATCCGGCCCGGCTTCACGCGGGCGGCCCAGTATTCCACCGAACCCTTGCCCTTACCCTGGCGGACTTCGGCCGGCTTTTTCGAAACCGGCACGTCCGGGAAGACGCGGATCCAGAGACGGCCCTGGCGCTTGATGTGACGCGTGATCGCGCGGCGAGCCGCTTCGATCTGGCGCGCAGTCACGCGTTCCGGTTCCAGGGCCTTGAGCCCGTAGGACCCGAAATTGAGGTCCGTACCGCCCTTGGCGTTGCCGTGGATGCGGCCCTTGAACGCCTTGCGGAACTTGGTTTTCTTCGGTTGCAGCATGGTGCTTACTCTTCCCTAGCCTCAGCGCGGCGCCATCAACGGGCGGGGCGCACGCCGGAGGTCTGGGCCTCCATCATCAGACGGTCCTGCGCCATCGGATCGTGGCCGAGGATCTCACCCTTGAAGATCCACACCTTGATACCGATGATGCCGTACGCGGTCAGCGCTTCGGCTTCCGCATAGTCGACATTGGCGCGCAGCGTGTGCAGCGGCACGCGGCCTTCGCGGTACCATTCCACACGGGCGATTTCCGCGCCGCCGAGACGGCCGCCGCAAGTGATCTTGATGCCTTCGGCGCCAAGACGCAGGGCCGACTGCACCGCCCGCTTCATCGCACGGCGGAAAGCCACGCGGCGGATCAGCTGATCGGCGACGCCCTGGGCGACGAGCTTGGCATCGATTTCCGGCTTGCGGATTTCGACGATGTTCAGCTTCACTTCGCTTCCGGTCATCGTCGAAAGCTTCTGGCGCAGCTTCTCGATGTCGGCGCCCTTCTTGCCGATGATCACACCGGGGCGGGCCGCATAGATCGACACGCGGCACAGCTTGGCCGGACGTTCGATCACCACCTTCGAGATCGCCGCCTGCGGCAGGTTCTCGACGATGTACTTGCGGATCTCAAGGTCTTCCTTGAGCAGCTTGCCGTAATCGCGGCCTTCCGCGTACCAGCGGCTGTCCCAGGTCCGGTTGATCTGCAGGCGCAGGCCGATCGGATTGCTCTTCTGACCCATGGCTTACGCCTCCTCGACTTCGCGAACCACGATACGCAGCCGGCTGAACGGCTTCAGAATGCGCGTGGACTTGCCACGGCCGCGCGTGTGGAAACGCTTCATGGTGACCGACTTGCCGACGCTGGCTTCAGCGACGACCAGGGAGTCGACATCCAGGTTGTGGTTGTTTTCCGCGTTGGCGATCGCCGAAGCGAGCACCTTCTTGGCGTCCTGGGCCATCGCCCGCTTCGAGAAGGTGAGGATGTTCAACGCATCCTCGGCCTTCTTGCCACGGATCAGGCCAGCCACGAGGTTCAGCTTCTGCGCGGAACCACGGATGGTGGTACCGACGGCCAGCGCCTCGTTATCGGCGACGCGACGGGGAGCTTTAGGCTTGCTCATCAGCGCTTACCCTTCTTGTCGGCGGCGTGGCCCGGGAAGTTGCGCGTGGGCGCAAATTCGCCAAGCTTGTGGCCGACCATCTCTTCGTTGACCGCAACCGGCACGAACTTCTGGCCATTGTAGACGCTGAACGTCAGGCCAACGAACTGCGGCAGGATCGTCGAACGGCGCGACCAGGTCTTGATCGGCGCACGGCCACCCGATTCCTGGGCGTCTTCTGCTTTCTTCAGCAGGTGCAGGTCGACAAACGGACCTTTCCAGACGGAACGAGCCATTATCGCTTACCTCTTCTTCTTCGCGTGACGCGACCGGATGATCATCTTGTCCGTCTGCTTGTTGTTGCGGGTGCGGGCGCCCTTGGTCGGCTTGCCCCAAGGGGTAACCGGGTGACGGCCGCCCGAAGTACGGCCTTCACCACCACCGTGCGGGTGGTCGACCGGGTTCTTGGCAACACCACGGGTCAGCGGGCGACGGCCCATCCAGCGCTTGCGGCCTGCCTTGGCGAGGGTCTGGTTCTGGTTGTCGGGGTTCGACACCGCGCCAACCGTGCCCATGCAGTCGCCACGCAGGTAGCGCTGTTCGCCCGAGTTGAGACGCACGATGACCAGACCGCGGTCACGGCCGACGACCTGAACGTAGGCGCCTGCCGAACGGGCGATCTGGCCGCCCTTGCCCGGCTTCATCTCGACGTTGTGGCAGATCGTGCCGACCGGCATCTGCGACAGGAGCATCGCATTGCCCGGCTTCACGTCGGTCTTCTCGCCGGCGACGACCTGGTCGCCAACGGCAAGACGCTGCGGAGCGATGATGTACGCGAGTTCGCCGTCCTCATACTTGATGAGGGCGATGAAGGCCGTGCGGTTCGGGTCGTACTCGATCCGCTCGACAGTCGCGGACATGTCCCACTTGCGACGCTTGAAGTCGATGAAGCGGTACTTCTGCTTGTGACCGCCGGCAATGCCGCGCGACGTCACGTGGCCCTTGTTGTTACGGCCGCCCGTCTTGCGCTTGCCTTCGGTCAGCGACTTGACCGGCTTGCCCTTCCACAGGCCGGACTTGTCGACAAGGACCAGGCCGCGGCGCGCGGGGCTCGTCGGTTTATAGTGCTTCAGTGCCATGATCCGCGCCTCAGATACCGCTGGTGACGTCGATCGACTGGCCTTCGGCCAGCGTCACAATCGCCTTCTTCACATCGGAACGCTTGTAGGGCTTGCCCCGCCAGCGCTTCGTCTTGCCCTTCTGGACAATGGTGTTCACGCCCTTGACCTTCACGTCGAACAGAGCCTCGACCGCTTCCTTGATCTGCGGCTTGGTGGCGCTATCGGCGACCTTGAAGACGACGGCGTTGTTCTCCGACAGGAGCGTCGACTTTTCGGTGATGTGGGGCGAAAGGATCACGTCGTAGTGACGCACATCCACTTCCTGCTTCTTAGCCATTGAACCGCGCCTCCAGTTTTTCGACAGCCGCGCGGGTCAGCACCAGCGTGTCATGCTTCAGGATGTCGTAGACATCAAAAATTGCGCCCTTTGATCCGTTTGAGAAGAAAAATTGCACTTTTTGGAAACGGGAATCT
>JAQVEQ010000208.1 GCA_028697875.1 Novosphingobium sp.
CCGGGCGATCCGATCGTCCTTGTCGCGGCTGCCGCGCGCCATCGCCGCGATGCCTTCGCCGCCGCCGATTTCGCGATGGATCACCTCAAGAGCGAATCGTGGTTCTGGAAGCGCGAGAAGGCAGGTGGCGAATGGCGCTGGATCGAACCGCGCGAGCAGGATTTCGAGGATATCGCCCGCTGGGGCTGAAAGTCCCAAAAAACCGCACCCGTTTGATGCCAATCAATTCCTGACGAGCCGGCTTGCGTCATTTCTGGTTTCTGAGGGAGATCAGGAACATGTCGCAGCATCTCAGCCAGGACCAACTTCGAGACCTTGCTTCCGTTACCGACACGCCGGTGCGGACGAAGGTTGACCGCAATTTCGGCCTTCCCACCGGTCTCTATCTGGCGACCGTGGGGCTCTATCTTGCATTCATCGGCCTGATGGCGGCGCTGTTCCTCAATCCCGGATTGGCGATCCCGATGGTCGTTTTCGCCAGCTTCGTCGTTTTCGCATTCGGCCTTGCCGGCCACTGGGCGAAGATGAAGCCTGACAATGATACCGCCCCCATGACCTGGGGCCAGCTTGCTGCGCGCGGTATCGATACTCTGAGCGGAAGGCTGACGGCCAACGAAGCGGCCATTCAGGTTCTCACGCTGCCCGTGCTGATCCTGGGCTGGGGCCTGGCGGTCGCGGCAGTCGTCGCCTTCAACTGACCTTTCCGTCCGGGCCGGGGGGCTTTCGGGCGGCAGATCAGACGTTCGGAGAGCCCCTCCCCTTCGTGGGGAGGGGCTTTTCGCGTTTTGGCGGCTCGATGTGGAAGCGGTGCCGGCTCACGCCGCCTGAAACTTCACCCTGGCAGGCGCGCGCTCAGATCTGCGATCACGTCGTCTTGCGCGGCGACCCAGCCGTCCACCTGATCGCGGGCGACGGAGATGGCCTTGGCGCTCGGCGTTTCTTCGAGCGGGGCATCCGTCCGGGCATCAATATAGAGAGCGTCGAGGTCTGCCAGTGCTTCCATCGCGCTAGACCGGCTCGATTCGAGGCGGGCGAGGGCCACGCTGGCAGTGCTCCACGAATCGCTGGCGATGTCTCCTGCGGCGGCGACTGCGCGTTCGGCTGCGGGGCGATTGGCCTGGAATCGGCCATCCGCATCGCGCGCGACGGCAACCAGACCGTCCAGACGAGTGACGAGATCGGCGCTGGGCGGAGGCAGCGGCGGGGCGGGCGGTTCGGCCTCTCCTGCAACCGGCGTGGCGCTTCCGCCGATGCGCTCGAAATCGCGCTGGGCCAGCGAGGGGTAAGTGCCCGCAGTGGAGCAGGCGGCCGCCAGCAGAGGCAGCAGGACGGGCAGCAATCGGGCTTTCGCGCGGATCATGTTGACGCCATAGCATGGTGCGCGAACGAAGGGAGAGGGTTTCGTCGTCGCCTTTGGCACTCTAAACCGCAACCGGGCCGTATGAATCCCGAGACATTGGTTGACACGAATCGAGCGTTGCACTAACGGCACCCACTCTTTCCGGCACCTCGCCTGATGCGGGGTGTCCGGCGCGTCGCCCGCAAGGCTCTACTCTTCTTCGGTGGAGTGCAGCGGCCGGGGCAAGGTTGTTTCGGCTCGTTTCGGGCACATTGAGATTAGGTAAGGGCACCATGTTCGCAGTAGTGCGCACGGGCGGCAAGCAGTATCGGGTTGCCGCCGGAGACAAGATCGCGGTCGAGAAGCTGGCTGGTGAAGCCGGTGAGACCATCACTCTGGACGACGTCCTGCTGGCCGGCAACGACGGCGAGATCGCCGACGCTTCGGCCGTCAAGGTTTCGGCC
Organism: Novosphingobium sp.; assembly: GCA_028697875.1. Lineage (GTDB taxonomy): Bacteria > Pseudomonadota > Alphaproteobacteria > Sphingomonadales > Sphingomonadaceae > Caenibius. The sequence goes on from JAQVEQ010000208.1 coordinate 1,804, forward strand.
GAGATCATCGCGCAGGCCAAGAGCGAGAAGGTCTTGGTGTTCAAGAAGCGCCGCCGCCACAACTATCGCCGCAAGAACGGCCACCGCCAGCAGATGACCCTGCTGCGCATCGTGTCGGTCGGCTAAGCCTCGCGCATTCGGAGTAACAGGAAATGGCACATAAGAAAGCAGGCGGCTCTTCGCGCAACGGTCGCGACTCAGCGGGCCGCCGCCTTGGTGTGAAGAAGTTCGGCGGCCAGGAAGTCGTCGGCGGCAACATCATCATTCGTCAGCGCGGCACCAAGGTGTACCCGGGCGTGAACGTCGGCATGGGCAAGGATCACACCCTGTTCGCGCTGGCCGAAGGCCGCGTACGCTTCCACGATGGCAAACTCGGCCGCAAGTACGTGTCGGTCGATGCCATGGCAGAAGCCGCCGAATAAGCCGGATGGTCGGTAAAAGGGCCATCCTGACGGGATGGCCCCGCCGGACTGCATAGTCCGGCCAGAAAGAGGGAGAGGGCCCCGCCCGTCTCCCTCTTTGCTTTTCTCCCTCAATTCATCGCACCGGCGCGTCGTCGCGGCCTGCAGTTGACGCATTTTTCCAATGCGGCCTCTGCCTGCTCGGCTTCAGGGCGCCGTGCGTAATGGCAATGTCACGTGGTTCGGGTATCCGGGCAGCGGGGCGAATGAGTGGAGAACCAAGATGTTCATTCGCAGCGAACGGCTGTTCCTGCGGCCGGGCTGGCCCGAGGACAGGGAAGAGCTGCAAAGGCTGATCGCCGACGAAAGGGTCGTGCGCAACTTTGCCAATGTTCCCTGCCCCTATACGGGGGATGGCGCGCGCTTTTTCATCGAGCCGCCGCAGGATCGCCTGCTTCCCCGTTTCGTGATCACCGCGCCCGGAGCGGCGGGTGCCCGCATGGTCGGAGGTCTCGGTTTCGGCGAGACCTGCCAGGGCATCGCGCTCGGCTACTGGATTGCCCGCGATCACTGGGGGCGGGGCTTTGCCAGCGAAGCCGTACGTGCGGCGCTCGGTTTGGCCCGGACGTTCGGTCATGAGCGCATCGTCGCCAGCCATTTCATCGACAATCCCGCCTCGGGCAGGGTCCTCGAAAAGGCCGGCTTCCGTCGCACGGGCCGGGTCGTCGAGCGCTTCAGCAAGGGGCGCGGCATGGCCTACCCCGCGCGCGAGTACGAGCTCGTTTTCGACTCGCCGCATGGTTGCGGCGGTGGCGATGAGGAATTTCGGGTGAAACGGGCGGCCTGATTCGGGTTCTTGAAGGGCCCGGAAAGGATTTGTTAACCCGGAGATGTCAGCCAGTTGGTAGCGTCGTGCGCCTCATGCCCGGATAATGTCGTGCAATCGTGTGCGTTTGGGTGCATGTTGCTCTTGCGGACGGAAGACAACGGAGAACCGTGAATGTTTATCCGCACGGAGAGGCTGTTTTTAAGACCAGGTTGGCCGGAGGATCTGGACGACCTGGTCGAAGCGTTCCGGGACGAAGAGTTTCAGCGAACGATTGCCGTTGAGGCACTGCCGCTGAAGCGCGACGCTGTGCGCGCCTATCTCGAACAGCCGCGCAATCCGCGTCTGCCTCACTTCTTCATGTACCTGCGCGGTGCCCATGGCGCGAAGCTTGTGGGCGGCATCGGACTTGGAGAAGACGGCGACGAGATTGAGGTCGGTTACTGGATCACATCCGCCTACCGCGGCAAGGGCTATGCGCTTGAGGCGCTGAGCGCGGTCGTCGAGCAGGCGAGGGTGCTGGGTTATACCAAGCTGGTCGCTAGGCATTTCGTGGACAACGAGTCATCGGTGCGTGTGCTTGAAGCCGCCGGTTTCCACGATACCGGTTGCGAGAAAGTGCGCTACAGCGCCGGCCGTGGCGGGGACGCGGTCACGCGCCTCTATGCCGCCGACCTCGAACGGCGCAGATGGCCGCGGCAGACGGGGAACGGCAGCCTGAGCTCTTCTTCGCCCAAGCGGATCGTTCAGGACGGGTCGGGGGCCGGCAGCCATGCCGGCATGAGGTCCGGGGTAACATCGTCCACCCGCAAGTGGTCTACCGCCAGCCCAAGCTCGGGATAGGCTACGCGCTGGCGTGTCTCGTTCGAACGCGCCAGCGGAACGACGATCAGGCGCCGGTTGACCTTCTGCCGCCAGTTCATCCGGGCAGTGTTCTCCTGCCCGATGAAGCAGCCCTTGGTGAAGCTCACGCCATTGAGCTAACCGGCATTGCATTCCAGCCACAGCGTTTCGCCGTTGCCCAGCTCGGCCTGTCCTTCGGTTACGCCAAGGGCAAGGCGATGGGCGCGCCATGCGGCATCGGCGCCCGGCGTGCTCTGGTCGGGATCGGCCGGGTCGATCGCGGCGATCCAGCGTTCGCCGAGCGCGGGCAGGCGCGGGTCCGCGGCTGCCGCGTCGCCGGTGTGGGGGCGCCAGTGGACGGCCAGCGCGTCATCGCGGGTGATGTCGATTGCCTTGCGCAGGCGGTACATCGAAAGCCGCTTGATCAGCGCGTCGGCCGCAGTGGCCTCGCAATCGATCAGCAGGGCATCGCCCGCCGGCCAGACGATGAAATCGAACAGCGCCTTTCCCTGCGCGGACAGCAGCCCGGCCCAGACCGGCAGTTGCTTCGTCACGTCGGACGTCACGAGGCCCTGAAGAAACTCGGCGACGTTTTCGTCCGAGCCCTCCCGGGGAGAGAGGCGGATCACGGCGCGGTCGAACAGGCGGGTCGGGGTCATGCGCGCAAGGTGGGGCAGCGTGGGGCACGCTGCAAGGGGTCATGCGCAGTTCGCCAGCCTTTCGCGTATCTCGTCGAGCACCC
>JAQVEQ010000209.1 GCA_028697875.1 Novosphingobium sp.
GGTGAAGAGCGTCTCTCCGGTGGTCCCCGAACGCATCGTGAAGAAGCCGTCGCCGTTGATGGCGACGTCCAGCGCCGAGCCTGTCTGCTCGATCGGGCCAACGGAGAAGTTCTGGGTAATGCTTTCGACCGTGGCGCCGATACCCTGGGTCATCTTGGGATTGGCGTAGGCCGAACCGGCGACGACGTCGGCGAATTCGGTGCGGCTCTTCTTGAAGCCGTTGGTTTCGACGTTGGCGATGTTGTTGGCAATGACGCCGAGATCGGTCTGGGCGTTCTTCATGCCGTTGAGGGAAGTGTAGAAGGACATGGACTATCTCCTTTTCGGATACGGGGCTTAAGCTTGGGTCTGGGTGTCGCTGGTAGTGGTGGAGGCATCGCCCTGTGCGATGGCGGCGCTGCTTTGCTGCAACGCGACCAGCGCATCGAGCTTGGACGCGATCGACGACAGCGTGTCACCCATGTCCGAGATCCCGGCGAGCGAGGAAAACTGCGCCATCTGGGCCAGCATTTCCTTGTTATCGACGGGATCGAACGGGTCCTGCATCTGCATCTGCGTGGTGAGCAGCTTGAAGAAGTCCTCCTGCCCCAATGCCGCGAAGCCGGACGTCGAGGAACTGGTCGTCGTCGAAGACGTGGCTGATACGGATTCTACGGTCATTTCATCCTCATCGTTTCAAGCATGAGCTGTTTGGCGGTCGACAACGCTTCGACCATGTTCTGGTACTGGCGGGCGCTTTCGAGCATCTCGACCATCTCGGCGTTCTCATCGACGGGCGCCTCGAAGACATTGCCGTCGGCATCGGCCATCGGATTGCCCGGGTCGTGCCGCTTCACTGCCTCGACATCGCTGCGGTAAATGCCGTCGACGCGCACGGTGGACAGGCCGCTCGCCTGGTCAAGTTCCTGCGCGAAGACCGGACGCATCGGACGGTAGGCATCGCTCTCGCTGCCCGTCACGCTGCCGGCATTGGCAAGGTTGGACGCCGCCGAGTTCATCCGCACCAGCTGCGCCGACATGGCGTGCTGGGCGACGGTGAAGAGGTTCATGGGCTCCGTCATCGTCAGTCGCCCTTCATTGCCCGGGTCAGCGTGTCCACGCGCCCGCGAATAAAGGAAAGCGTGGCCGAATAGCCGACCGCGTTTTCCGCGAAGGCCGTCTGCTCGGTCGCCATTTCGACAGTGTTGCCGTCGAGGGTGGGCATCACCGGCACGCGGTAGAGCGTGGCGGCATTCGCCGCCTGGTCGCTGTCGGCGCCGTCCATGCGCGCCTTGAGCGCGCTGGCGAAATCGATGTCGCGCGCCTTGTAGCCCGGCGTGCCCGCATTGGCGATATTGGACGCCAGCAGTCCCATGCGCTGCGAACGCAGTTCGAGGGCCGCCCCATGGATTCCAAATATGCTGTCGCTCATCGGTTCAACTCCATTTGCACGCAGACATTAAAGCAAAGGGTGTGCCAAACTGAATTTAATATTATTTTTCATAATCTTATTGGAAATCCCCCACTTCAAACGGCAACGAGCCACGCCGGGACGCCCCGCCCCGACCGGCAAGCTTTTGCCGGTTGCGGCAAATGTCCGCCGATTGCTGAAAAACCCGCCGTGCCGCCGTTCTTGGGTGGGAAAGGAACTCCCGCGATGAACTACCTGAACCTGATCGACGGTCCTTCCGCGGCAATCGTCCTGGGCGGAACGGTGCTGGCCACGGTCCTGCGGTGCGGCCTGCGCGCCAGCCTCGTGACCGCGAGCTGCCTCGTCCGCACGCTGCATCCGCGCTTCAATGCCGCCAAGGCACGCGCGGCCCTGGCCCTGCAGATCCAGGACATTCGCCGTAACGGCCTCCTGCGGGCCGAACCGCACCGCTTCGGCGACCGGGAGTTCGACGACATGGCCGATACCCTGATCGGGCAGCGTTCGCTGGGCGCACTGCTCGACAAGCACCGGACACACAGAGACCTGCGCGTCGGGCGCAGCCAGACCACAGTCGCCACACTCGGCCAGGCGGCGGAAATGGGTCCCGTGTTCGGCCTGGGCGGGACACTGATCGCGCTGAGCCAGCTGCCCGCCGCCGCGGCGCCGGGGGCCATGCTGTCGACCAGCATCCCGACCGCGATCGTCACTACCTTCTATGGCTTGATGGCCGCGAACCTCCTGTTCGCTCCCCTCGCCCGCCTCATCGAGCGCCGGGCGGACAGGGAAGAAGCCGAACGGCAGAAGCTGATCGACTGGCTGGCGGACGAACTCGCACGGGAAGGCATGCGGCAGAGCACGCCGCAGGAGCAGATTGCGGCATGACGGGCTCCGGCGGGCAAGGCTGGCTGACGACTCTCGCCGACCTTGCCATCATCCTCTTCATGGTCACGGCGACCGACCTTTCGAACGCTGGGCCTCCGGCGAACGATCCGCCGCACATGGAAACCGGTGCGGAGGCCGCAGCCACGATCGCGACTGCGGAGCCGGTGGCGATCTTCCGGCCCGGCGGCGCCGTTTCGCTCGATACATGGCTGGCGGACCAGGCGGCCGATGGCAGGCAACGCCTGACGATCCTGGTGCGCCATTCGGGCAAGAGCATGGAACCCGCAATGGCGGAGGGCCTGAAGCTCATGCGGCAGGCCGAACAAGCCGGGCAATCGCCGCGCCTCATCGTCGAGGAAGGCGAACACCCGGACGTGACCGCCGTGCTCGCCTACGATTCCGATCCCCGGACGGTGGCACGCAACTTGCGTAGCCCGGACCAGGAAACCAGGCCGGAGGAAAACCGATGACAGTCCGTATCAGCCATGCCGCCCTTGCTCTTGCGGCCTGCTGCGCAACGCCGGCATACGCTCAGGGGTTCGAAGATCCCGCTGCCATCGACCGGCAAGTGGCCTCGTTCCTTGGCGTCGACCCGATGCAGGCAGGCGGGGCATTCGTTCCGGTCGACCGGCGGCTGCGTCTCAATGCCTGTGCCGCTCCGCTGGACCTCTCGTGGTACGGCACGCGGCGGGATTCCGTGCTTGTCCAATGCCCCCAACGGGGCGGATGGAAGATCTACGTGCGCGTTCTCGGCGCGAGCGCAGGCCCCGTCGCCGCCCCGGCGGTGGAACGGGGCGATGCCGTGACTGTAACCCTGCGGGGCCCGGGCTTCAGCGTTTCGCAATCGGCCGAAGCGCTGGAAGGCGGGGCTGTCGGAGAGTGGATCCGCGTCCGCGTCGGCAAGACCGGCGAAATGCAGGCGCAAGTCCTGCGCCCCGGCGCGGTCGGCATGGATTTGCCGTAAGCGGCGGCAAAATCGCGCCGCCTTCACGATTTTCCCTTAAATCCTCCGCCGCCCTGCCGTCTTTCGAAACGAGCACAGTATGGAGCGGCAAGATGGGGCCAATCGAAATCCAGCCTACACGCCTGACGCGCGTGACCGAGAAGGTAGCCGCTACCGCTCCGGCCCGGCCCGCAACCGTGGTGGCGAACGGCGAAAAGGACATCGAGGTCACCCGGCGCGAGCTGCTGACCTCGCACGAACCGCCGGTCGATGCCGAACGGGTGGAAAGCATCCGCAAGGCGATCACCGAGGGCAGCTATACCCTGACGCCCGAGAAGATCGCCGACGCCATGATCGCCGCCAATTTCGTGTTGAGGAGTTCGCAATGAACAGCCGATCGGATATCAAGGACGTCCTCCGGCAAATGCTTGCCGTCATGGAAGAAGAACGGCAAGCCCTTGCCGGTCTCGACCTCGACACGATCATGGGCTGCACGGCGAACAAGACCTCGCTGTGCGACCGGCTGGGCCAGGCATCGAACGACAATCTCGACGAGGAATGCCTTTCCATGATCGAGGCGGTCAAGCGGCTGAACGAGGTAAACCGCCAGATTCGCAACCTTGTCGCGGCCAATGTCTCGTCCCGGCTCGATGCCCTGACCGGGGCTCCCGCGCTCTACAACGCACGCGGCGCCCGTGCGGGATACGCAAGATATTCCGCCACCCCTGGCACCTGAGAGACAAACTGGCACGCTAATTGCTTTTCGACCTCCGGAGTGAATTGACCGGAGGTGCAATTGAGCGAGGTCCAGGCAGTTGGCCAGACAGGCGGGGCGCCCGATGTGCGTCTGTCGATCGCTCGTGCCGCGCAAGCCACGGGGGTCGATTTCGATTACCTGCTCGCCCAGGCCAAACTCGAATCCCGGCTCAACCCGCAAGCGCGCGCAGGCACGTCCAGCGCGGCCGGGCTCTATCAGTTCGTCGGCGGAACCTGGCTGGACACGCTCGACCGCCACGGCGCGAACCACGGTCTCGGATGGGCGGGTGACGCCATTGCCGATGGCCGGGGCGGAGCGAAGACGGTCGACCCCGCCATGCGCTCCCAGATCATGGCCTTGCGCTACGATCCCGATACCGCTTCGCTGATGGCCGCCGAACTTGCGCGGGACAACGGAGCCACCCTGCAACAGACGCTCGGCAGGCAACCGGACTTCGCCGAACTCTATCTGGCCCATTTCATGGGCGCCGACGGCGCCGGCCGTTTCCTCACCGCGCTGCAACGGTCCCCGGACAGTTCCGCCGCCGCCATGTTCCCGAAAGAGGCCGCCGCCAACCGGCCGGTATTCTACGACAAGTCCGGCGCGCCGCGCTCTCTC
>JAQVEQ010000210.1 GCA_028697875.1 Novosphingobium sp.
AGCCGCTCGACTTGCCGGCGCTGGGCGAACTGACGTTCTTCGCCCCCGACGAGGAACGGTTCCCGGCCACGCGGCTTGCCCGCCAGGCGGCGGAAGCGGGCGGGGCGGCCCCGGCGGTACTCAACGCCGCCAACGAAGTGGCCGTGGCCGCTTTTCTCGCCGGTCAGATAGCGTTCACACGCATTGCCGCAAATGTCGAACGCGTGCTCGCCCATGGCGTGCCGGCGGCGCCGCAGTCGCTGGACGAAGTGCTCGCAGTCGATCATGATGCGCGCATCCGAGCCCAAGAATTGCTGGAGCTGGCCTGACTTGAGCGAATCTCCTTCCGTCTTCCTGATGATCGTCGGTTTCCTGCTGGTGCTGGGGCCGCTGGTGACCTTGCATGAGCTTGGTCACCTCCTCGTCGGCCGCTGGTGCGGTGTGCGTGTCGATGCCTTTTCCATCGGCTTCGGCAGGCCGCTGTTGGGCTGGACCGACCGGCACGGGACCCACTGGAGGGTTTCTGCCTTGCCGCTGGGCGGTTACGTCCAGTTCGCGGGCGACATGAACCCCGCCAGCCAACCGAGCCCCGAATGGCTGGCCCTGCCCAGGGAAGAGCGGTCGCATACCTTCCAGGGCAGGCCGCTGTGGCAGCGGGCGCTGATCGTCGCTGCCGGGCCTTTCGCCAATTTCGCGGTCGCGGTGGCAATCCTGGCCGCCTTCAACCTGGCCTACGGCAAGTACGACATTCCGCCCGTGGTCAGCGCGGTAACCGAAGAGGCGGCAGCCGCGGGGATCGGATTGCAGCCGGGCGACCGGATCCTGGCCGTCGATGGATCGAAGGTGGAGACGTTCGAGGAACTGCGCAATCGCGTGGTGCCGAATCCCGGCGTGGACATGATCCTGACCGTTCGGCGGGACGGCCGCGACTTCGATACGCATTTCGTCGTTCCCGAAGTGATCGAACGCGACACTTTCGGCAACGAGTTCCGGATCGGCCGCCTCGGCGTCCTCGCCGCGCCGGGCGATGTCGTCCCGGTCGGGCCGGTGGAGGCCGTGGCCATGGGCGTCCGCCAGACGGGCGACATCGTGGTCATGATGGCCCAGGGAATCGGCCAGATCCTGACCGGACGGCGCTCGGTCGAGGAGCTGGGCGGGCCGATCAAGATCGCCAAGTATTCGGGCGAGCAACTCTCGCTTGGACCGCAGGCGTTTACGTGGTTCGTGGCGCTGATTTCAATTAACTTGGCATTCATCAACCTCTTGCCAATTCCTGCGCTTGATGGCGGACACTTGGCTTTCTATGCCCTTGAGGCGGTTCGCCGGAAGCCGGTTGGCCAACGTAGTCAGGAATGGGCGTTTCGGACCGGCATGGCCCTCATGTTGGCGCTGATGTTCTTCGTGACGATAAACGACCTGATCTCGCTGCCGATCTTCGGGAGCTAGGGGGATTTCAACGGACCCTGAATCGGGGGAAGGAACGCAAGGGCAGGCCTCTATCGCTTGATTGGAGCCTGTTGATCGGGCACAGGGCGGCGATTGTCTGCTGCGGCCTGACTCTTGCCGGAGAGGGAAGAGGAACGGTCACCGAACGATGGGAAATGGCGTGTCGAAGATTGGACGGGAAATGAGCCGCATGGGCAACACTTACAGCGCGTCGCGCCTTGCAGTCGCCCTGCTGGGCGGAACGATCCTCGGCGGCTTGCCGTCGGTGGCCCTGGCCCAGGAGGCCCAGGAACCGGCCGCGGCCGAAGGGGAATCGGCAGCTCCGGCGGCCCAGACGATCAAGTCGATCACTGTCGTCGGTTCGCAGCGTCTCGAGCCGGAAACGATCCTCAGCTACATCCAGTTGCGCCAGGGGCAGGTCTATACCCAGGCCGCCGCCGACCAGGCGCTGAAGGACCTCTACGCCACCGAATTGCTGGCCGACGTCCAGATCCGCAACGAAGACGGCAATGTGGTGATCCAGGTCAAGGAGAACCCGATCGTCAACCGCATCATCCTGGAAGGGAACAAGCGGATCAAGGACGACAAGATCCTGCCCGAGATCAAGCTGGCCGCGCGGCAGATCTTCACCCGCTCCAAAGTGCGCGCCGACGTTGCCCGGATCATCGAGCTCTACAAGCGCAAGGGCCGCTTCGCCGCCACGGTCGAACCGAAGATGGTGGAGCTGGAGCAGAACCGCGTCGATATCGTCTACGAGATCAGCGAAGGGCCGAAATCCAAGGTCCGCAAGATCAACATCATCGGCAACGACAAGTTTTCCGACGGCGAACTGCGTAGCCAGATGGTGACCAAGCAGGCCCGCTTCTTCCGCCTGTTCAGCTCCAGCACCGGCTACGATCCCGACCGGCTGGCGTTCGACCAGCAGAAGCTGCGCCAGTTCTACCTCACCGAAGGCTACGCCGATTTCCGCGTGGTTTCGGCCGTGGCCGAACTGACGCCGGACAAGAAGGACTTCATCATCACTTACGTCGTCGAGGAAGGCGACCGGTACAAGTTCGGCGACGTCAGCGTCGAGAGCCAGCTGCGCGACTTCGACAGCGGCGAACTGACGGCCAGGCTGCCGATGAAGAAGGGCAACTGGTACAATGCCAAGGAAGTCGAAGACACGGTCGACCAGTTGACCGAATCCGCCGGCGCCATGGGTTATGCCTTCGCCGACGTGCGGCCGAATTTCCAGCGCGACAAGGACGACAAGACGATGTCGGTCACTTTCACGCTGGCCGAGGCGCCGCGCGTCTACGTGGAAAAGGTCAATATCAACGGCAATACGCTGACTCAGGACAAGGTCATCCGGCGCGAGTTCCGCATTGCCGAAGGCGACGCGTTCAACACGCTCAAGATCAAGCGCACGACCAACCGCATCAAGTCGCTCGGCTATTTCCAGGAGAACTTCGAGGTCGAGCAGAAGGAAGGCAGCGCGCCCGACCGGATCGTCCTCGAAGCGAACGTGGAAGAAAAGCCGACTGGCGAACTCCAGCTTTCGGCCGGTTTCTCCAGCCTCGAAAGCTTCATCCTGTCCGGTTCCATCCAGCAGCGCAATTTCCGCGGGCGCGGCCAGACGCTCGGTTTCAGTGCGAACTTCTCGCGCTATACCCGCGCGGCGCAGGTCAGCTTCGTCGAGCCTTACGTGTTCGACAAGAACATTTCTGCTGGCGTCGACATCTACCGGCGCGACTACAACAGCTACAACTACCTGGGCAGCAAGCGGAACACGACGTACGGGCGGACGACCACCGGCATGCAGCTGCGCGTCGGCGTGCCGATGACCGAATATATCACCGCGATCGGCCGCTATACCCTGAACTACGACGATGTGACGCTGGACAAGCAGTATTACGCGGACTTCGATGGCGACGGTGTCGTGACCTGCGAACCGCTGCTGGCGGGGCGCTACCTGTGCGATGCGCTGGGCAAGGATCTCAGCTCCATTGTCGGCCTGTCGCTGGTCTACGACACGCGCGACAGCCGCTATCGCCCGACGCGCGGACACAACGTGACTGTCGGTGTCGATGTCGCCGGGCTGGGTGGCGACGTCAAATATGCCCGCATTACCAGGCAGGCATCGCAATACTGGCCGGTCGGCGGCGGGTTCATCTTCTCGCTCTCGGCGGAAGGCGGCTTCATCAAGGCACTGCAGAGCCGTAGTGGTTCCGGGGTCGACGATGTGCGCATCACCGACCGTTTCTTCCTTGGTGAACCCCAGATTCGCGGTTTCGACATTCGCGGTATCGGTCCGCGCGTGCTGCGCATGCCGTGGGTTGTCGTTACGCCATGCGAGGATGGCGATACGAGTTGTACGCCTGAATACGGACCGAATCCCAGCCGCAGCACGTGGACGGACGATGCCTTGGGCGGTCATGCCTATTACATCGCCCGTGCCGAACTCGAAATCCCCTTGGGCAGCGGTGCCCGCGAGATGGGGCTACGGCCGTCGATCTTCGTCGATGCGGGTGCGGTCTGGGGCGTGACCAAGCCGGATACGCAGGACACCCCGACTTCTGCGCTTTATCGCCAATATGTGGATGCCAACGGCGATACACTCGATACGCCGGTCTATACGTCCGATCCGGTTGCGCCCGACGGTGAGACCGCCAATGTGCTTATCTCTTCTCCTTATATCGAGAAGTTCGTCGGTAACTCGCCCAAGCCGCGCGTCAGCGTTGGCGTCGGGGTCAACTGGAATTCGCCTTTCGGTCCCTTGCGGGTCGATTTCGCCAAGGTCCTGCTCAAGGAAGAAGGCGACGATACCAAAGCATTCTCCTTCAACGTAGGAACCCAATTCTGATGAAATTTCTTCTCAAGTCGGCGGTTGCCGCCGGGCTCATCCTTTCCGCCGCTCCCATCGCCGTTGCCCCTGCGGCAGCGCAGGCGATCAAGGGCATCGGGATCGTCAACATCAATGCGGTTATCGCCAATTCGCAAGCCTACAAGAACGCCGAAGCCCAGCGTCCGGTGACCTACAAGGCCCAGTACGACGCGGCCAAGGCGAAGAAGGCGCAGGTCGAAGCGCAGCTCCAGCCGCTGGTCGACAAGTTCAATGCCGCCCGCGCCGCCGCCAACCCGAACCAGGCTTCGCTGCAGCAGCAGGCCGCGACTATCCAGCAGATCCAGGAAAGCGGCCAG
>JAQVEQ010000023.1 GCA_028697875.1 Novosphingobium sp.
TCTGGTCCATGGCAACCGGGATCATTGCCGCAGCTGGGACTGGACGGCCGAGGCCCTGCGCAAGGACTGGCACGTCGTGGCCCCCGATCTCAGGGGGCACGGGGACAGCGCCTGGTCCCGAGAGGGGCGCTACGATTTCACGACCTACCTCTACGACCTGTCCCAGCTCCTGTTCGAGCTTGGCGGCGGCCCGGCAACGCTCGTCGCCCATTCGCTCGGAGCGCATATCGCGCTCCGGTACGCCGGGATTTATCCCGAAACCATTGCCAGACTGGTGGCCGTCGAGGCCGTGGGCGCACCGAAGGAACTCGACGTTGCGTTCAACAGTCCTCCGATCGACCAGCGTTTCCGGCGCTGGATCGAGCAACGTCGCACCGCAACGGGCAAGCGCGGTCGCACCTATGCAAGCGTCGAGGAAGCGCAACAGCGCATGCAGGAGGAAAACCCCAGGCTAAGCGACGCGCAAGTGAGACACCTGACGATCCACGGCCTCAGGCGGACCGAAGAGGGCGGCTATTGCTGGAAATTCGACAATTACCTCAGGCAATGGCCCCCGCCCGACATCGGCAAGGACGACGTCGTCGCCCTCTGGCGGCGCATCGCCTGTCCGGCGCTGCTGATGTTTGGCAAGGAAAGCTGGTCTTCGAGCCTTGCCGACGAACTGGCCGAACATGTCGCCGGGGCGCGGCGAGTCGATATCGAAGGGGCCGGACACTGGCCCCACCACGACCGCTTCGAAGGCTTTATCGGCGAATTGCAGGCCTTCCTCGGCTGAGGAGGGCCTGTTGCCTATTCGTTGCTTTTCTTGACGTTGAAGAAACGCGTATCGAAGATATTGGCGGCCATCCATCCGCCATCGACCAGCAGGGTATGTCCCGTGACGTACCCGGAAAGGTCGGAGGCGAGGAACAGTGCGGCGCCGGCAATTTCGTCGGTCGTGCCCGGACGCCCCATCGGAATCACGCTATCCTTGAGGATCGCCAGCGATTCCGGCGTTTCCGGCAGGCGAGGCGTGGTAATGCTTCCCGGACAAACGGAATTCACCCTGATCCCGTCGCGCCCCCATTCCGCGGCCATGCTTTTCACCAGATGCATCAATCCGGCCTTGGCTGCGCCATAGGCGGCATGCATCGGCGCACCGACAACCCCGTCGATCGAGCCGATGCAGACGATCCGGCCGCCCGATTCCCGGGCCAGCATGGACCGAGCCACGGCCTTGGCGGTCACGAAGACATAGCGCAAGTTGCGCGCCTGTTCTGCGTCCCAGTCTTCCAGCGTCATTTCGACCAATGGCTTGAACAGCGCCTGGCCCACGATCGTGACCAGCACTTCAAGCCCGCCCAGTTCCGCTTCGACGTCGGCGACCGCCTTCTGGACGGCAGCCTCGTCCGTGATATCGGCGACGACCGCCATGCTCCGGCGGCCAAGCTTCGCCACCTCGTCCGCAACCAGTTCCGCCCGTTCCCGCGCGTTGTCGAGCACCGCAACGTCGCAGCCCGCCCGGGCGAGGTGCAAGGCCGTCGATTCGCCCATGCCGCGCCCTCCGCCAATGACCAGCGCCTTCTTTCCTTCGAGCCCGAACAGCGACATCACACACACTCTCCCCATGTCCCGATTGCGGGATGACAGTACCGATTGCCCCATAATACAAGTGCGCCGTGCGTTGTCCGTTCGTCGGAGATTTTCCATCCTTCCGGAGCGCGGTGCACCAGGCTTGCGGTACTGCCGCATTCTGCAAGCAAAGTAAGTTGGGATAGGCGACTGCCTGAGGAGACGAGAATGGCCGACATCCGGGTTTGCGTGAATTGCACCAACACTCTGGGCGAAGGTCCGCTGTGGGATGTGGAGGAACAGCGCCTCTACTGGCTCGACGGGATGAAAGGGCAGATCTGGCGCTGTGCGGCGGATGGTTCCGATGTCACCACATGGGAATTACCCGGGGAGATCGGTTCCATGGCCCTGCGCACGCAAGGCGGCGCGCTGGTCGCGCTTTCCACTGGCCTGCATTTCTTCGATTTCGACAGTGGCAAGCTGGATTTCATCTGCCATCCGGAAGAGGGCAAGGAGAACGTCCGGCTGAACGACGGCAAGGTCGACAGTCGAGGGCGTTTCGTCGTCGGTTCGCTCGACATGGGTTCGTTCGAGCCCGGTGCCGAACGGCGCGGCACATTGTACCGGCTCGATCCGGATTTGAGCCTTCACCGGCTAGACGACGGCATTTCGGTCTCCAACGGCCCATGCTGGAGCCCCGACGGTGCGACCTTCTACTTCACGGACAGCAGCGACGATGCGATCCGCGCCTACGACTGGGATTTGGAAACCGGCGCTGCAACCAACAAGCGGATATTCAAGCAACTGGCGACCGCTTCGATCCCCGACGGCGGGACGGTCGATGCCGAAGGATACGTCTGGACTGCCGCCAATGGCGCTTTCACCGGAGTGGGCGAACTGCGCCGCTACGCGCCGGACGGCACGCTCGACCGCACGGTGGCCATGCCGACACCGAAGCCGACCAGCCTGATGTTCGGCGGGCCGGAACTCGACATCCTCTACGTTACGTCTATGAATATTCCGGGCGAAGTCGCCGAAACGCCGTTCGACGGGAAGCTCTTTGCCGTCCATGGCCTGGGCATTCGCGGGTTGCCGGAATACCGCTTCGGCGGCTGACCTGGCCAAGGGGAAGGGTGAGGCGAGGGGCTATCCCCCGCCTCAAAGGGGCACAAGCCTTCACCCGACCTTTTCGGCAAACAGCGCCTTCACGTCGTTGAGGCTCGGCTTGAGGGAGGGCGTGCGCGGCAGTGCATCGACGATCTGTAACCGCGTCGGGATATAAGTCGGCGCGAGGTTTTCCCGCATGTAGGCGAACAGCGCTTCCTCGCTCACCTTCGGTGCGCTCTGTTTCAATTCCACCGCCGCAACCGGCACTTCGCCAAGGCGCGTATCGGGGATGCCGACAACCGACGCATCGGCGACCGACGGGTGAGCACGGAGACAATCGACGATCCGTTCGGGCAGGATCTTGAACCCCCCCCTTACGATCGCCCCGTCGTAGCGCCCCCGATGAAAGACGTAGCCATCCTCGTCGATCGTGATGAGGTCGGTCGTGCGTACCCAGTCGGGGCGAACCGCCGGGCAGTGGACTTCCATCAGCCCTTCCTCGCCTGCCGCGACGGCCTTGCCGGTTTCCGGATCGACTGCCTTGATCTCCACGCCCGGCATGGGCAACCCGATACTCCCGCGCTTCGAGTTGCCGACTTCCTCGCGCATCTGCGGGGTCCAGCGGATAATCGTGCCGCAGAACTCCGTCGCCCCCATGCCCCACAGGATCGGAATGCCATAGCGTTCCTCGAAACGATCCTGCAGATCGGGATCGAGATGGGCGGAGCCGCCGGAAACGTTCTTGACGCTCGCCATGTCCTCCTTCGTCACGCCCGCATCCAGCATCATCGAGATGACAGTCGGGTTGAGCCCCAGTGTGGGCGGGCGATGGCGGCGAAGGGCATCCGCAAACTGTTCGATCGAAAAACGCTCGAAAATGACCAGCGGCGTACCGTGCACGGCGCTTGCCGTCAGCAGGCATACCCCGCCGACACCGCCGAAGGGCCAGACGTTGATCTGGACATCCGGAACCTGGCCGGATTCGCCGCCGGGGGCGCTGGCCACCGCGCGTTCCAGCAAGTGGAGCGGCATGGCGATCCGCTTGGGCGGTCCGGTCGTGCCGCTCGACAGCACTTCGATCCCGCCTTCGCTGCCGGTGTCGAGCGCACTGTCGAGATTGCGGCATTGTCCGAGGCCGTCGACGGCCGTCGGCACTTCATCGAAGGCGTGCAGCGCAATGCCGGCGCTGCCGGCATCCTTCACCGCCTCGCGGAAGTTAGGCCAGTCTTCCGCGTCGGCGACAATTGCGCCGGCGCCAAGCGTACTGACTGCTTCCACCAGCGCGGCAGGCGGCAGGAACGGGTAGATGAAACTGATCGCCCGGCGTTGCGCCAGCAGACCGATGACCGTGGCCGCATGGGCAAGGCGATTGCGGATGATGACGCCGACCCGTGCATGGCGGGGGCAACCGGTCGCGTCGATGGCGGCAACGACTTGTTCGCCATACCTCGCGATTTCGCCCCAGGTCGTCCATTTTCCCTGATATTCGATACCGCGCTGGTCGCTGCGCGTGACGAGGTTCTCGCGCAATTTGTCGACGACATCACCCACGTTCAGTCTCGCTTGCCCTCGAGCAGGCCCTTCAGGTTGCTGGACATGATCTGCTCCTTCTGGGCCATGTTAAAGGATGTCAGTTCGTCGAGGAAGTCGAGCGGCTCTTCGGTCCCTTCCGGATGCGGGAAGTCGCTGCCAAAGAGGATGCGGTTGGTTTGCATCACTTCGGCGACTTGAGCAAAGTCGTCTTCCACGAATGGCGTGACGAAGACATTGCGATGGAAGTGCTCGACCGGGTCGAACGCGAACTTCTGTGGCATCTGGCCGTAGACATGCGCGAGGGTGTCGACCAGCGAGGCCACCCACTTGGCCCCGTTCTCGACGCTGACGACGCGAACGTCGGGGAAGCGGTGGAACACACCGCCACAGATGATTGCCGCCAGCGTGTCCGAGATCGCACGTTCGATGATGCGCAGGCAATTCACCAGCGGGTCGGATTCGAACGGCAGCCATTCGGCCCCGCCGGTCCACATCTGGATCAGGTGATCGTAGTCCGAGTTGGACGCATGGATTGTGACGAAGATCTTGGCTTCGTTCACACGGGCCCAGAACGGGTCGAAATCGGCCAAGCCCGGCGAACGCCCGCCGCGATAGCCCGGCACGGGGGAAGGGCGCAAGTTGACCGTGCGCGCGCCTTGCTTAAGCAGCCATTCGAGCTCCTCGACCGCGCGGTCCATGTCGGCAAGGCCGATCACCGGCACGCCGAACAGGCGCTCGTCGCGATGGAAGCCCCATTCCTCAGCCACCCACTGGTTGAGCGAGTGGAGCGCATCGTGCAGCAGCTCGTGATTGTAGGACAGGCCGTGCTCGATCACCGAGAACAAGGTCGGAAACATCAATGCGGCGTGGACATTGTGCTCGTTCAGCACTTTCAGGCGCTCGTCGCCATAGCGCCAGGAACGGGGCGGCGTGACCGGAGTGCCGGCCAGTTCACGCATGGATTTGCCCTCGGTATTCCGGGCCTTGTAATACTGCACGTGGGTGCCCGGCGCAGCAACACGTTCGAACGTCGGGTTCGGCAGGTAGTCCGAAATCACCGAATTGATCGCCAGACGGCGGCGGCCGTTGGCTTCGGTGATATAGCGGAAGTCCCGCTGCCACTTCTTCGGCAGGTGGCGGAAAAGCGCGTCTTCCGGCTCATAGAAATGATTGTCCGCGTCGTAGACGGGGAAGGGGAGGGTGGCGGTCATAACGCTCTCACATATTATGCTGTTCGAATAATTCGATGATACGAATTTCGTAGGGCGCGCACTTCTGGTCAACTGGTGGCAAGGGCTTTCCGCCTACTTGGAAGCTCTCGCGGCGAGGGAACGGACGTCAGTTCGCACGCGGAAGATTGAGCGCATATTGCGCGATGATACCGCGATGGACTTCGCTCGTCCCGCCATAGATGGTCTGGCTGATCGACTGGCGATGCCGGTCCTCGATCTCCGCCAGGGCAGGCGTCTCGTGACGCAACGAGGCCGGGGCCGCGAGCGCCACCATGTCGGCTGCATCGTGCATGTAGATCTCGGTTGCGAAGAGTTTCGCCATCGGCCCGGTCGAGCGGCTTCCCTTGGCGGCTTCTCCCGCCCAGGTTGCGCGGCGGCACAGGAGATCGGCGATTTCCATGTGCGTGGCGACTTTCGCCGCCGCCGCACGGATTGCCGGATCGTCGATCGGGCGTTTGCCGCCGGCGCCAGGGGCGTGCGACCATTGCTCTACCGCTTCCATCAGGCTGCGGTGGTTGATGTGATAGCCTTCGCCGCCGTGCTCGATTTCCATGGCCGCCGCCATGACGGCAAGGCCGCCGTCGACTTCGCCCAGGCGGTAACGGTCGGGCACCCGCACTTCGTCGAAGAAGGTGATGTTGGTCCGTTCGTCCTGCAGCGTGTGAACGGGCTGGATCGTGATGCCCGGCAAGCTCATCGGGAAGAAGAAGATCGTGATGCCGCGATGCTTGGGTTTGTCCGGGTCGGTCCGGGCAATCAGCAGGATATAGTCGGAAATGTGCGCGCCGGTGGTGAACATCTTCTGGCCGCTGATCAGCCAGTCATCACCATCGCGCACGGCGCGGGTGCGTGCGGCGAACATGTCGGAGCCCGAACCAGGCTCGGTGAAGCCGAGGCAACCCAGCGCCCTGCCTTCCGCGATCGGCGGAAGAACCTCTTCCTGCAATTCGGACGAACCGAATTTCATCACCATCCGCGCGCCCATGTTGGTCGTGCCGATCGGAACGCGGGTCCAGCGGTATTCCTCGAACACACGGCCCAGCGCGGTCACTTCCATCGCACCGGCTTCCCGTCCGCCCCATTTCTTTGGCCAGTCGGGATAGGCCAGGCCGGCAGCTGCGAGCTTGCGGTGGAATTCGGGATCGTGCCCTTCGGTTGAGTGATGGGCCTTCGCCCGCAGTTCGGGTGTCATTTCCGCTTCGAAGAAGCGCCGCACTTCCTGACGGAACGCCTCCGCCTCCGCGCCGAGCCCGGTCTCGATCCCCGTTTCGCCGGTATCCGGCAGGGCGACCTTGCCATCCATCCACAGCCGGTTGCCGGCAGCCAGCAGCGCCTTGTCCGGATCGCCTCCGGCCAGCGCCATACGATTGATGGCGTTGAAATAGAGATGGATGTCGTACTCCAGAGACAAGCCGTAACCGCCGAAAGTGCGCAGGCTCCGCGTCGCGGCAATGCGGGCCGATTTTGCCGTCCACCATTGCGCCATGGCGACCAGGGCCGCAGCGTTCTTGCTCCCTTCGGCGATCGAACAGATCGCGTGCCAGTTCAGCAGGCGTCCGCCTTCGGCGTCGGTAATCGATTCCGCCAGCGGGAAGGCAATACCCTGGAAGGAGCCGATCGGCCTGTCGAATTGCTCGCGCTCGCAAGCATAGGCCGATGCGAGTTCGATTGCCTGCGTCATTGCACCCACCAGATAGGCACTACGCAAAATCGCTGTTTCTTCCCGGGCTTGTTCGAAGAGGACCGGGATTTCGTTCCCTTCCGCCACAGTGATGGCTTCCCCGCACGGTGTCGTCGCGGTGACCGCACCACTTTCGCACGTGAGCACGGTAGCGCCGTCTTGCGGGAAGAGGGCCAGCGGCATTTCCTCAATTGCATCAAGCATCTGTCGCGCAACATCGCCGCCCAGCTTGGTCAGCAGGCGGTAACCGGCCATGGAATCCGCCAGCGGGATGGGGGCAACCGTGCGCCCCGCCGCTTCGCAAACCAGCGCTGCGTCGAGCAGGCCCGCACCGGCTCCTCCGGCATCTTCCGGCATGCGCATGGCCACAAACCCCATTTCCGCCGTCTCACGCCACAAGGGCAGCGAAACGCCACCGCCGATCTCGCGGGCTCCGGCCATCGAAGATCTCGCCTTGAAGAAGCGATCGGCCGTTTCAGCCATCAGCATTTGCTGTTCGTCGAGGTCGAGATTCATCAAGGGCTCCACTATTGAATGGGCCGGCTGCATCCACATCCTGCCCCCGAATTGTCAATTTGGCGACCAATCCCTTCCGACCATCCGGAAGCCCGCTCCTAACTGGTGCCGTTCCGGCATCGCGGTTACACTCTGGCCGGAGGAGGATATCCCGTGGCAGAATATATCGGTTATTCGGTCGACGAACGCGTGGCCACGATCACGCTCAATCGTCCCGAACGGCGCAATGCGCAAAACCAGCAATTCCTGGAAGAATTGAACGAAGCGTTCGAACGCGCGGCGGAGGACGAATCCGTTCGCGTGATCCTGCTGAGGGCCGAAGGGCCGCATTTCTCGGCCGGGCACGACATCGGGCCGGAGGAAATGGAAAAGGGGGCCTTCAAGCGGATCGAGGAAACGATTCCCGAACGAGGCCTGCTCGGCATCCACGAATGGGAATCGAAGTACTATCTCGGCTTTTCCAAGCGCTGGCGGGACATCCCGAAGCCGACCATCGCGGCAGTGCAAGGGGCCTGCATTGCAGGCGGGCTTCTGCTGGCCTGGCCATGCGACATCATCATCGCGGCGGACAATGCCCGTTTCCACGATCCCGTGGTGATGATGGGAATCGGCGGGGTCGAATACCACGCCCACACCTGGGAGCTCGGCCCGCGCAAGGCCAAGGAAATGCTGTTCACGGCAAAGCCGGTCGATGCCTATGAGGCTGAAAAGCGCGGCATGGTGAACCGTGTCGTTCCCTTGGCTGATCTCGACAAGGAAGCGCGTGCCCTCGCGGTGGAGATCTCCCGGATGCACCCGCATGCGCTTGCCATGGCCAAACGCGCCGTCAACCAGACGCTCGACATCATGGGCCAGGGCGCGGCGTTGCAGAGCTGCTTCGACATGCACCACCTCGGCCACGCATCGGCTTATGGCCAGACGGGCGGGCAATGGATGGTGGCCGGCATGGAAGCCGTGAAAGGCAAGAAGTGACGGTCCTTCTCGAACAGGCCGATGGCGTCGCCAAGCTTACACTCAACCGCCCCGGCACGCTCAATGCCCTGACCGTCCCCATGCTCGACCAGCTGGTGGAGACTTTGCAGGCCCTTGCCACCGACGGGAAGGTCCGCTGCGTCCTGCTGACCGGCGCGGGGAGGGGGTTTTGCGCGGGATATGACCTTTCCGGTACCGACGTGCCGGAGCATATGCGCGATCCCTTGCCCGAGGAATCGGCTGCGCACATGATGATCCATTCGCAGATACCCAGCCTGTTGCGGCGGATGCCCAAGCCGACGATTGCCGCAATCCGTGGGCCGGCGGCGGGGAGCGGCTTGTTGCTGGCGGCGGCTTGCGACTTGCGACTTGCCTCCACGACCGCGCGGTTCAAGCTGGCCTTTGCCAGCGCCGGGCGCTGCGGCGATCCGGGCGGCAGTTTCCTGCTCACCCAGCTGGTCGGTTCGGGCAAGGCGCGCGAGCTTTACCTGCTGGACGAAAAGTTCGATGCCGATGCGGCACTGGCCATGGGGCTGGTCAATCGCGTGATTGCCGACGAGAGCCTTGATGCGGAGGCCGAGGCCATGGCGTGCAAGCTGGCGCAAGGCCCGACGGCGGCCTTTGCTGCGATGAAGCGCAACCTCAACAATGCCGAAACCAGCTCGTTCGAGGAAACCATGGCGCTGGAAGCGACCGCCAATGCCCAGCTGAGCAAGTCGCACGACGGGCAGGAAGCAGCGCGCGCCTTCATGGAAAAGCGCCCGCCGCAATTCCGGGGTTACTGAGTGAATATGCCCGCCGGATCGCCAAGCAAGAAAGTCCTTATCGCGGGCGCTTCGGGTGCGGTCGGCAGTGCGGCTCTCACCCATTTTGCGGGGCTGCCGGACTTGGACGTCGTCGGCCTGTCACGCCGTCCGCCGATCGTGCCATTGGGCAAGGCGCGGCACATGGCTGTCGACTTGCTCGATCGCGAAGAATGCGCGCGGGTGTCCGGCGCGATGAAGGACGTGACCCACGTGGTCTTCGCCGCGCTGAATGAGCGCGAAGACGATGTCGTCGCGGGCTGGAGCGATCCCGCCCAGATGGCCAAGAATGCCAATATGCTGGCCAACCTTTGCGATCCGCTGTTCGATTCCGCACCGGGCTTGCGCCACATCTCGCTCGTCCATGGACCCAAGGCCTATGGCGTTCACCTGCCGGACATTGACCTGCCGATTCCGCTACGGGAAACGCAACCGCGCGCACCGGGCGACAATTTCTACTACTGGCAGGAAGACTACCTTGCCGGGAAGAAATTGACGGGTGCCGGCCAGGCTGATTGGACCGTCACGATCCTGCGGCCCTACACTGTCGTGGGCACGGCTATCGGCGGCGCTCTCAGTCCGTTTCTTGTCCTCGCCGTGTTCGCTTCGCTACGCCGGGAGGCCGGGCTGGACATGCCGCTCCCCGCCGGCAGAGGGGAGATCGTCCAGTTCACCGATGCGGACCTGATCGCCGAAGCGCTCGCCTGGGCGGCAGAAACGCCGGAGGCCCGGGACGAGGTCTTCAATCTTACCAACGGCGATGTCTTTGCGACCCATGATGCCTTTGCGTTGGCAGCCGAAGCGTTGGGAGTGCCAATCGGTCCGGTACGGCCTTACGACATTGCCGAGGAACTGGCCGAAGTGGCGTATCTCTGGCCCGGTGTAGTGGCGAAATACGGGCTTTCCGCCCCTGCCGATCTCGACGCGATGCTCGGCTATTCGCCCCAGGTCGCCCGAAGCTGGAGCGCCACGGTGGCTCCCGGCGACGAACTGCGCTGGAACCTAGGCAGCACGATCAAGGTTAGGCAAGCGGGCTTCGGAGCCTGCATCGACACGGCGGATATGATGCGCAAATACCTGCGCCGTTACCAGGATCTAAGGCTGATCCCGCCTGCGCCCTGAACCCGTGAGCCGTGGCTCAGTTGGACATGAACTGACCGCCATTCACATCCAGCAAGACGCCGGTCACCGCACTGGCCAAGCCGGACAGCAGGAACACTACCGCACCCGCGCATTCGTCGTCCCGTGGAATTCGCCGCAGCGGGATGGCTTCCGCCAGCTGGCGTTCCAGATCCTCGACGGAAATGCCGCGCGCTTCTGCCCGCGCGGCGAACCCCTGCCGCAACGGTTCGCCATCCATCCAACCCATCAGGGCGCCGTTCACCCTGATGCCGTATGGCCCCAATTCGCGCGCCAGTTGCCGCGTCGCCATGTTGAGCGCAGCCTTGGCAATGTTGTAACCGCCCGATCCCTCGGTGCCGATCCGCGTGCCGACAGTGCTGACATTGACAATGCAGCCGCGCGTTTCCTTGAGGTGGGGCAGGGCTGCCTGCGCCAGTTCCAGTCCGCCGAAGCAGGCGACTTCCATTGCCCCCCGCCAATCGGCGAGGTCCGCATCCTCGAACAGCGCGGTTTCGAAACGGAAGGCGCTGTTCACGAGCGCATGGACTCCGCCGAAATGCTCCGCCGCACGGGCGATCAGGCGGCGGCAATCGTCCGGCTCTGTCACATCGACCGGGACGGGCAGAGCATCGCCCCCAGCCTCCGCTATTTCGGCCGCGACACTGTCGATGAACGCCGCCGAACGCGCGCCAAGGACGACCTTTGCCCCTTGCTGCGCACATTGCAGTGCCAGCTTGCGGCCCATGCCAGGCCCGACACCGCTGATGACAATGGTGTGGCCTTCGAGCAGCCCCCCGCTCACCAGAGCTGATCCATGTAGGTGTCCGTACCGAAGACCGAGCTGAGGAACGGCGTGGCAAGGCGCACCGTCCCGATGCCGGAATCCTCGATCGCCTTGCCAAACGGAACATAGCGTTCCGCCCAGACGTCCATCGGGTTCTCGATTGAGAAGGCGATGAAATTGACATGGTTGCCGGTGGAATCCGGCACGTCGGCCGGGCTTCGTTCGTCGAGCGGCAGCGGCGCGGAAAGCAGCCCGGCATCGCCCGGGCATTCGACCGAAGCAAAGAAGGCGCGAGCGTCGGCTTCGGTCTTGCCGGGAGCAAGGTCGACGATGAAAGCGGCGAGCCCGGCATAGGCCCGGTCCAGCGCCAGTTCGATCGGCATGGAGCTGCCCGGCGCATTGTATTCCTGCTCGTAACGGTAAAAGCCGGTGTGAATGTGATCCCGTTCCTTGAACATGCGGCCTTCGGCGTGGAGCCTGTTCACCTGCACCACGGCCCAGTTGTCCCAATCGGCATGATGCCCGTCGAGAATCCAGTAGAGTGCGAGGAAACTGCCCTTGGCTAAATCCGCGCCCGAACCATAGCGCAGCGCCTTGCACTCTCGCGTGGCGATGTAACGCGCACCGGACAGCGTATATTCGCCGATCATGCAGCCGCTGTAGAAGTGATCGCGCTCGTACCACCTGTTGTAGGCGATTTCATGGCCGGGCCGGGCTTCGACCATAGTGAACAGCAACGTGCCGAGGCGGATGACACGCTCGTCACGCGGGATGTCGGCCCGGCTGTAGTGAACTTCGTTGCTTTCCATGATCGATCTCCCATTTGGCCCACTGCTTGGAAGCGCGGCCCGCCAAGCGGTTCGAGGGCACTTTGACCGATGGGTGACTTGCCGCTGGGCATCGGTCAAAGCCGGGCGTACAACTTCCGGCACTTCGGAACGGGACGGTCGCCCGCTTTTCAGCGCAGGTCCCGGCTGCAAGGGAGACCCGTAGCAGGCAATAGACATCACGCCGGGATCGCACAGGCGATATGTGCACCGGCGAGGGGAAGAACGAGCATGAAAACTGCGGGAGACGCGAGTCTGGATGAAGGTGCATCGGGCGCAGCGGCGCCGATGCAGAACGTGGACAGGGATTTCATCCGCCGCGCCGCGGAAAGGGCCGATCCCGATGCCCTGCGGGTTTCTATCTACCAGATGACGGGCGACGCGGAGGTCGCCGATCTCCCCGTGGCCCGGGAATTGACGCCCGAACAACACGAACTGCTGGTGTCTAGGGCCGTCGAGTGGCTGCAACGGCACGCTTCACCCGAAATGCCGCCGGAACCGCCGCTCGACAAACTGCGCGAACTGATGACCGTGGCCACTCACAAGGAGATGACCGACCTCGAATTCGAGGCGCGGCGCGACTTGCCCAGTTTCCGGGATTATCCCTTCGCCGCGGAATGGCAGGGCGAAAAGCCCGAAATCCCGGACGGTTTCCGCGTCGCGATCATCGGGAGCGGCCCGTCCGGCATCGCGGCGGCAGTACAATGCGCAATCCTCGGGCTCCCCTATGTCGTGCTCGACCGTCAACCGGGTGTCGGCGGCACATGGATCATCAACCGCTATCCCGACGTCCGCGTCGACACCCCGTCGATCACTTACGAATTCAATTTCGAAAAGCGCTATCCCTGGACGGAACACTTCGGCCGTGGGGAACAAGTGCGCGAATATCTCGAACACGTGTCGCGCAAGTACGGGGTCTATGAAAACACGCGCTTCTACAACGACCTGAAGCAGGCGACCTTCGACGAACGGCGCAATCTCTGGACGCTCGAGGTCGAAACGCCCGAGGGTGTGGATACACTGGAAGCCAATGCGATCATCACCGCGTGCGGTACGTTCGCCAATGCCAAGCTGCCCGACTTTCCCGGCATCGAGACATTCAAGGGGCAGGTCATCCATCCCTCGCGCTGGCCGCAGGACCTCAACCTTTCGGGCAAGCGCGTGGCTCTGATCGGCAACGGTTCGACCGGCGTGCAGATGCTCAAGGCACTGGCTGGGCAGGCAGGCCATGTCTATGCCGTGCAACGCACGCCGCAATGGATCAGCCCGCGCGAAAAGTACGGTCAGCCGATGAGCGCGGAGGAACGGTGGCTGGTCGACAACCTCCCCGGGTACTGGAACTGGTGGCATTACACGGCGACGGCGGGCCTGTTCGACATTCGCGATTGGCAGGTTATCGATCCGGAATGGCAGGCCAAGGGCGGGATCATCAACCAGGCCAACGACCAGTTGCGGGCGTTCCTGACGGACTACATCAGGCAGGAAACCGGCGGCGACCAGGACCTGATCGACCGGCTCGTTCCCGATTACGCGCCGTTCTCGCGCCGTCCAGTGGTCGACAACGGTTACTACCGAGCGCTGACCCGCGACAATGTCGATCTCGTCACGGGCAGTGTTTCCGCGCTGAATGAAAACGGCATCGTCATGGAAGACGGCCGCACTCTGGAAGTCGATGTCATCATCTCGGCCACCGGCTTCGACGTCGTCAAATACCTGCTTCCCTCGCGCTATGTAGGCCGCAACGGACAGGATCTGCACGCGACCTGGGAAGCAGGCGACGGCCCGCGCGCTTATCGCGGACTGATGATGCCCGGCTTTCCGAATCTGTTCATGGTCTATGGGCCCAATTCCCAGCCCATCACCGGGGGCACGGGCTTGCCTGCCTGGTACATGGTCTGGTCGTCCTTCGCCGCGCAATGCCTGATGAGGATGATCGAAGAAGGCAAGTCGCGCGTCGAAGTCACGCAGCAGGCTTACGAGGAATACAACGCCGCGCTCGACGAAAACGCTTCGGACCTTATCCAGCTGACCAAGGAAGGCGGCGTGGAGCACAACTACTACGTCAACAACCAGCACCATCGGCTGCAGGTCAATGCGCCGTGGGAAAGCCCTGAATTCCACCGCATGTGTTCGGTGGTGGACTGGGACGACCTGGAGTTGTCGTGATTTCGAATGCTTGAGTACAACCTGCTCTGCAAATGCCATCCATGGGGGAATGGCATTTGCAGGGACCGGCGCGGTCTAACGGGAGAATATACATGCGGGCACTGATCTACGAAGGGAAGGACAAGGTCAGCTTCACCGACAAGCTGACCGTGCGCGATCCCGCCGACGACGAGGTGCTCGTGCGCATCGTGGCCAGCGGTATCTGCCACAGCGATATCAGCGTGATCGACGGCAAGATCGACTGGCCGGCACCGGCCGTGCTTGGCCATGAAGGAGCCGGGGTGATAGAAAAGGTCGGCGCGAAAGTAAGCGAACTCGCGCCGGGCGACCATGTTGCCCTCCATACACTCGCCTATTGCGGCCATTGCGCCCACTGCGAAAGCGGGCATCCCACGCATTGCCGGCACACGCTCGGCAATTGCTCCCAGCCTTTCGAACTCGAGGGCAAGCCCGTCTCCAACTTCGCGGCCACTTCGACCTTTGCCGAATATACCGTGGTCAAGCACCAGCAGGCGGTGAAGATCGACAAGTCCATTCCGCTCGACGTCGCCTGCCTGATCGGCTGCGGAGTGCTGACGGGGGTCGGCTCGGTCATCAACCGCGCCAAGGTGGAAGCGGGTGATACGGCGGCCGTGTTCGGTGTCGGCGGGATCGGGCTCAACGTGATCCAGGGACTGCGCCTTGCCGGGGCTTCGCGCATCATCGCGGTCGACCTGATGGCCTCGCGCGAGGAGACGGCCCGTTCCTTCGGCGCGACCGATTTCATCGACGCTTCCCGGGAAGACGCTCCGGCGAAGATCAAGGAACTGCTGGCCGACCCGGTCAAGCCGGCCACCGGTGGCGCGGACTGGAGCTTCGAATGTTCCGGCAGCAAGATCGCCCTGCAAAACGCGATCGCATCGCTGGGCTGGGGCGGAAATTGCGTGATGGTGGGGACGCCGGCCTTCGACGCGACTATCGAGATGCCGGTATTCCCGCTGCTGTCTGTCGACCGGGGCCTGATCGGCGCGCGCTACGGCTCGTCCAAGCCGCATCGCGACATTCCGGCCTATCTGGCGCTCTATTCGAACGGATCGCTGATGCTCGATGAGCTTATCACCACGCGTTACAAGCTCGAAGATTTCGAACAGGCATTCCACGACCTCGAAACGGGCAAACTCGCCCGTGGCGTGTTCGTCTACTGAACTCGCAATGGCCGAGACGCCCGACCTTGCCGTATGGAACCTGCCACCCTTGCGGGAAGGCTTTTCCGCCCCTGACGACCTGCTCGAAAAAAGGGCGAGGGCGGGCGGCGAGCAACCTGCACCCGCCGACCTGGTGGAGGAGATAGGGGGGATCCGCTGCCTTGTCCTCACCCCGGCAAATGCGCGGGGACGAGTGCTTTATTTCCATGGCGGCGGATATCGCCTGGGCTCGCCCGTCGCGTGGATCGCCTATGCGACGCGACTGGCCGAGGCGTCCGGTGCGGAGATCGTGCTACCGTTTTACCGCCTGTCGCCGGAACACCCCTTTCCCGCCGCGCTGCACGATGCGGCGGCGGTATATCGAGCGCTGGTGAAGCAAGGGCCGGTGGTCGTGGCGGGCGATTCCGCCGGGGCCGGGCTGGCTTTGGCGTTGGCCATTTCTGCCCATCGCGCGGGGAAAGCCCCGGCCGGGGCAGTGCTGGTGTCACCCATGCTCGACTTCACGGCCAGCAATGAAACCTATGTGATCAAGGAAGCGTGCGACAAGCTCTTCTCGCGCGAGGCCGTCGAACAATGCGCGGAACTATACCTTCAGGGCGTGCCGAAAAACGAACCGCTGGTGTCGCCGCTCTACGCCGACCCGCAGGAAATCCCGCCCGTGCTGGTCTTGATCGGGGGCGACGAGGTGCTGCTGGGCGAAGCACTGGAGTTCACCAAGATGCTGGCAATGGCGGATCGCCGGGTGTCGCTGCATTTCGCGCCCGGCATGGGGCATGTCTGGCCGATGATGGCGCCGGATTCGAGGGAAGCAGCGGACGCGATTGCAGCGATCGCAGCCTTCGTCCGGAGCCAGTTCCTTTAACCGGCCTCGCCCGGCACATCGATTTCACGTGCGCGGCCTTGCCGCTCCAGCATCCAGCCCGGATATTCGGGCCTGAGTGCGCTGGCTTCGTCAAGTTGCGCCAATTCCACCGCATCAAGACGCACTTCAAGCACGGCCAGGTTCTCATCCAGTTGGGTCAGGTCGCGCGCGCCCAACAGCACGCTAGTGACGAACGGCTTGGCGAGAACATACGCCAGCGCCACTGCCGAGATGCTGCAGCCCCGCTGTAACGCGATTGCACGCGCTGCCTCCAGGCTAGGCCATAGCCTTTCCTCGTCGAACGGCGGGAACTGGAGCTTCCACTGCGTCGCCTCTTCGCCCGGGGCATACTGGCCGGAGAGCAAACCACGCGCGAGTGGCGACCAGACCAGCAGGCCAAGCTGCTCTTCCATCAACATGGGGACGATTTCCCGTTCCAGCTCACGCCCGGCGAGGCTGTAGTAGGCTTGCACTGCCTCGAACCGGCTGAGCCGGCCGTATCCGGCAATGCCCAGAGCTTTGGCGATCCGCCAAGCCTGCCAGTTGGAGACCCCGACATAGCGGACCATGCCCTGCCGGACGAGGTCGTCCAACGCACGTACCGTTTCCTCCAGCGGCGTGACAGGGTCATTGGCGTGGATCTGATAGAGGTCGACATAGTCCATTTGCAGCCGTTCCAGACTACGGGCGATCCCGTCCATGATATGGCTGCGCGAGGCCCCGCGATCATTGACGCCGGAACCGGTCGATCCGCCGACCTTGGTCGCGATGACCACATCGCTGCGGACAATGTCGAGGTTACGCATCGCCTGGCCGAGCACGCGTTCGGACTCGCCGTGCGAATAGACGTCGGCCGTATCGATGAAGTTGATCCCCGCGTCCAGTGAGCGCCTTATGATCGTGTCGGCCATATCCTGTCCGACACCGGCAGTGCTGGCATAGACCCCGCTATCCGGGGTGCCGAAGGTCATTGTGCCAAGGCACAGTTCCGAGACCATCAGCCCCGTCCGCCCGAGTTGCCGGTACCGCATGGCTAGGGTTTAACCCCCACCATGCGGTACTGCCAAGCCATAGCGCGGACGGTTCCGGGTGAGCGCATCAGATGTCGTAGATCCGCCGGACGTTGCCGCTGACGATCTGGACGATTTCCTCTTCGCTCAGGTCGGCCATGATCGTTTCGAGGATCTGCATCGAACGGGGGTAAGTCGATTCCGTGTGCGGATAGTCGCTGCCCCAGACGAGCCCTTGCGTGCCGTAGATGTCGCGCAGGCGCAGGCCGTAGGGATCTTCCTGGAACGAGACGAACACATTCGACTTGAAGAAGTCGCTCGGCAGCTTGTCAGGGTCCGTGAACTTGCGCCATTCCGGCCCCCGCGGCGGCCGGTCGGTGTAGGCATAGTCGAGCCGGTGGAGATAGACCGGGATCCACGACAGTTCGAATTCGACAGCTCCGATCCGAAGGTCGGGGAAGCGTTCGAACACACCCGAATAGATGAAATCGGACAGGGTGATGCGCACCCGGTAGTCCGAGTTCACGAAGTTCGACGGCGGCACATGCTTGACGTCGAGGCGGAACGCAGCGTCGCCCACCTTGGGGTCCGCCCGGTCGGTGCCGATATGCAGCGAAAGCGGCATGCCGAGATCCTGCGCAACTGCCCACAGCTTGTCGTATTCCGGCAGGCGGTAATTGCCCCACGCCGGCGGCGCGACGCTGATCATCGCGCCGACGAGGCCGAGCTTGCGGCAACGCTTGAGCTCGTTCACGGCCTCGTCGATGTCGTCGACGTTGAGCATGCCGATGCCAAAGAGCCGCTGGGGATGAGCGGCGCAGAAATCCGCGATCCAGTCGTTGTAGCGGCGCATGGCCAGCGTCGCGACTTCGGTATTGGGAACCGAATAGAGGATCAGGCCCTGACTGGGATAGATCACCGAGCCCCAGATGCCGTCCTGTTCGTTTTCGGTCAGGTAGAGGTCGGGATTGCTTGCCCCCCTGGTCACTTCCTCGAACGTGCCGGACGTGCGCAGATCGTGGGAATCCACCTCGAAACGTTTGCCTGCATTGATGCCGAGGAACGACATCGTCTTCTTGCCGTCGATGATCCACCAGTCGCCGTCATCCATCCTGACGACATGGGGCCGCCGGTCGCCAAGTGCGCTTTCCAGCGAGTCCCATAAGTTGGGCGGCTCGACGATATGGGAGTCCGAAGAAAAGACCCTGGTGCGGGCGAGGACCGACGCAACATCGGTCTTGCCATGGGGTTCCTTGAATGCAGTCGCCATGATGTTTCTCCTTCCGGTCAGCCTTTCCCGTTGGGCTTGTGTCTTAGAATCCGGCCCGGCCCGCTCTTGACTGCGTCCTGCTGGACCACGCCGTCGCGGCGGATGGGCACCCCGTTCACCACGACGTGTTCGATACCGCTGGGGCGGTCCGCAATCAGCCGCTCTGCGCCGCCTGGAAAATCGTGCACGCGGCGGATCGGGCCGACTTCGAGCCTGGCGAGGTCGAACACCACGACGTCGGCCGGACTGCCTTCCTTGAGGTAACCGCGATCGAGCTGCATCACGTCGGCCAGTTCGCCGGTAATCTTGCGGATCGCCGCCTCAAGCGGCATCACCTCGCGATCGCGCACCCAGCGAGAGAGGAAATCGGTGGTCAGCACGCTGTCGCAGATCTGCGCCGCGTGGGCGCCGGCATCGGACAGGCCGATGATGCAGTTCTTGCCGATCAACAATTCGGCAATGTCCTCGTCGCGGTCGTTGGCGAACGTGACGCTGAAACGCGTGTTCAGGTCTTCGGCGAGTGCGATGTCGACCATCGTTTCGAACGGATCGGTCCCGCGTTCGGCGGCGATGTCCGCGATCGTGCGCCCCGACAGGTCCTTCTGCGTCTCCGTCTCGGCTACGCGCATCAGTTCCCAGCGCGGGGGAAGATCTTCGAAGGTGTCCATGCATTCGCGCAACTGATCGCGCCATTCGGGGCTCCGGTAAAGCGCGGCGCGCAAGTTCGCGGGTGCGGCGAGGATCGGCTGGAATGCCGGGATGCCGGAGAACGAGTAGGGCGTCTTCAACGAGAGCAACTGGATGATCGGGCGGCATGTGACTTGCCCGACGAGATTGACCCCCTCGTCATGGGCCTGTTTGAGCAGGTCGAGCTTGTCATGGAAATCGGAACGGCCGCCCTCCCGCGGATAGGCAAGGATCGCGGACCAGTTGACCGTACCTCCGACGCGGCGGTTGAAGTCGAGCAGCCATTGCCAGTTCTCACCCGGCGCGATGTGGGCGATCCCCTTGCCGGTTTCGATGGGAACCGCCAGCAGGGCTTCGGTCTCTTCCTGCGTCGCCACGACCGACGGGACGGGCTTGCCGTTGTATCCCAGGATGAAGCCCGCCCGGTCGGTGGAGAAGCCCAGCGCGCCTTCATTAAGCGAACGGACGACCACGGCCTTCATCGTTTCCAGCTCTTCCGGCGTGGCTTCCCGTTCGTAGCTGTCCATGCCCATGACATAGGCGCGCACGGCCGTATGGCCGACATAGCCGCCGAAATTGATCGCCAGGCCAGCGCGGTCGAGGGAGGCGAGGTATTCGCCGTAGGTTTCGAAATCCCATTCGATGCCTTGCCGCATGGCATCGGCGTCCATGTCCTCGACCTTTTCGAGCGTGCCGACGATGATGTCGCGGCCTTCGGGTTTGACCGGCGCGACGCTGAAACCGCAATTGCCGGCGATCACCGAGGTCACGCCATGCCACGAGGAGGGGGTTAGTTCCCTGTCCCACAGAACTTGCGGATCATAATGCGTGTGAACGTCGATGAAGCCGGGCGCGACCACCTTGCCGGCCGCGTCGAGCCGGTCCTTGCCCGTGAGGCCGCTGCCGATTTCCGCCA
>JAQVEQ010000024.1:0-2220 GCA_028697875.1 Novosphingobium sp.
CGCTCGATTTCGGGGCGCTGTCGCCTTCGCTCGAAGGGCTCAAGTTCACCGGCGGCATCCGCCGGACGCACGACAAGCGCGAGGATTATGCTCAGCGCTATTTGCCCGATGAACCCGGCCAGCCGTGCGAATACCTGCCCGACGTCAACCCGAACTGCCGCTACGATTTCCCGGCGCAGTCGTTCAAGGCAACGACGTACACGCTGGGCCTGAACTATCAGGTGACCGACACGACCATGCTTTATGCGACCGTGCGGCGCGGCTTCAAGAGCGGCGGGATCAACCTGCAGGCGGTGCCGTCGGATACCTACAGCACGTTCGGTCCGGAAACCGTCGACGACATCGAAATCGGCGCGAAGACCAGGACCACGCTCGGCACCATGCCGGTCAGCGCCTCGGTCGCCGTGTTCCGCGACAAGTTCAAGGATATCCAGCGCGCCCTGCTGTTCCCGGCGGGCAGCAGCTTCGCCCTCTACCTGGTCAACGCGTCGAGTGCGACAATCAAGGGCTTCGAAGGGCAGATCGACATCAGCCCGACGCCCGAGCTGACTTTCGGGGCGAAGTATTCCTATCTGGACTCCAGCTACGGCAATTTCGTCGATCCGCTGAGCGGCGCCGATTACACGGGTCTGCCGCTGCCCTATACGCCCAAGCACAAGGTGACTCTGACGGCGGGCTACAACCGCGACCTAGGCGATGCGGGCGAAGTCGGCCTGCAGGCGACTTATGCCTACCAGAGCAGCTACCGCAACCTCGACGCGTTCGACCCCGACATCGTGGTCAAGGGCTACGGCCTGCTCTCGCTCAGCGCGGGCTGGAAGAATATCATGAGCAGCGATTTCGACCTGGATGTCTACGCCACCAACGTGACGAACAAGCTCTACCGGATCGGCGGCGGCAACTACTTCTATTCGCTGGGATTCACCACGTCGATCTATGGTGAGCCGCGCATGGTCGGTGCCAGGCTGACCTACCACTTCGGCAGCTAAGCGGGAGAGAGGCGATGGCCGTCCAGACCACCGCCTCGTCCCCTTGGTCGAAGGAGCGGTTGACCGGGCGGTCTACCGTCATAACCGGCGGGGCGAACGGCATCGGCCGCGCCCTGGCGGAGGCCGCCCTGGCGCGGGGGATGAACGTCCTCGCCGCCGACAAGGACGAGGCCGCCCTGCGGCAATTCGAAGCCGAGCGGCAAGCCGGTGCGCTTTCGGTGTTCCCGTGCGACGTCCGCGATCCCGCCGAGGTCGCACGGCTGGCCGATGCGGCTTTCGCCCGCTTCGGTGCGGTGCACATGCTGTTCAACAACGCCGGGGAAGTGACGACCGGCCCGATCTGGCGGCACGTGCCGGAAGACCTTGCCGACCTGTTCGCGCTCAATGTCCTTGCCGTCGGCAATGCCGTGCATTGCTTCGTTCCGCGCATGCTCGAAAGCGGTGAGCCGGGTATCGTCGTGAACACGGCATCGGCGGGCGGACTGGTGACGGCGCCGGGGCTTGGCGCCTATCAGGCGACCAAGCACGCCGTCGTCGGCTATACGGAAAGCCTCTATCGCGATCTGCGCGCGGCAGGGGCGAATGTCACCGCCGCCGTCGTCTGCCCCGGGGCCGTGGCGACGGACATCATGGCGCGCAGCCATGCCTCGCGCGCCGCGTGGCGCGATCCCGCCGGACCGGCCGAATTCTCGATGGGCGATGCCTCGTTGTACATGCCGCCGGAACAGTTGGCCGACATCGTGTTCGACCGGATCGCCAGGGGTTATTTCTGGATCCTTCCCGAAGAACGCACGCTGAAGGACGTGGAAAAGCGCTTCAGCCGCCTCGCACAAGGCGGGGTCTACATGGGCAGGAAAGGGCCGGATGCATGACCGATGCCGCACTTACGCTGGAACAACGGGTGGCCGCGCTGGAAGACCTGCGCGCCATAGAAATGCTCAAGTACCGCTATCTGCGCGCCTGCGACCGGCAGCAGCCGGATGTGGTGCGCGACTGTTTCCTGCCCGAAGCGATCATCGACTATGACGGGTTTCCCGTGCTCGACCGGGAAAGTTTCGTCGAGACCTACCGCAAGTTCGGCTGCCTGTCGCACATTGTCGACATGCATCACGGGCAGAACCCGATTGTCGAACTGACCGGGCCGGACAGTGCAAAGGGCTGGTTCGACCTGTTCTTCTACAAGCTGGAGGAAGGGGACGAGCCGGGCCTGCACCTTAGCGCGGTCGCTTAC
>JAQVEQ010000024.1:2230-20020 GCA_028697875.1 Novosphingobium sp.
GTGTGCTCTTCCGATCTGTCGCTTACGAAGACGACTATGTCAGGCGCGACGGCCGCTGGTGGATTGCCAGGTCGGTTGCCCGGTCGCTGCTGATGGTCAGGCAGAGGATCGAGGACGGCGGCGCGACGCGCGTCGTCGCCCACCGCCGTCCGCCCGTGCTGGGTGCGATGGAACGCACGGACAGCCTGGCATGACGGTGCAGCGCACAGCGGTCGTGACAGGCGCGAGCCGCGGCGCCGGGCGGGGCATTGCCGTGGCACTCGGTGCGGCGGGGTACCGGGTCTATGTCACGGGCCGGACCCGGCCGGGCGATACCGCGCCTTTGCCCGGCACCATCGACGCCACTGCACGGGAAGTGAGCGAAGCGGGCGGCGAAGGAATCCCGTGCGCGGTGGACCATGCCGACGATACGCAAGTGGCCGCTTTCTTCGACAAGGTCGCGCGGGAAAGCGGGACGCTCGACGTCCTCGTCAACAACGCCTGCTTCATTCACGAGGATCTCGCCGCGCCCGGCGGCTTCTGGGAAAAGCCCGCGGGCCTTGCCGGGATTCTCGATGTCGGCTTGCGCTCGCACTATCTCTCTTCCTGGCACGCGGCACGTATCATGGTACCGCAGGGGCGCGGGTTGATCGCCTTCACCTCGTCGTTCGGCGGTGTGTGCTACATGCATGGGCCGGCCTATGGCGCGCAGAAGGCTGGGACCGACAAGATGGCGGCGGATATGGCCGTCGATTTCCGCGATACGGGCGTGGCGGCAGTGTCGATCTGGATGGGGCCGCTCGCGACCGAACGAACCGCTGCGGTGGCCGAACATTCGGACGAATACGCCGCCTTCATGGCGCAGGCCGAAACGCCGGGCTTCACTGGCCGCCTCGTCGCGGCGCTCTATGACGATCCGGCGCTTGCGAGCCTTTCGGGCCAGACGCTGATCGGCGCTGAACTGGCGGAGCGGTACGCAATCACCGAGGAAGGCGGCCGCCAGCCGCCTTCCTACCGCGCGATGCTGGGCGATCCGCGCGTGCCGTCACAGGCCATCGTGCGCTGACCGGGCCAGCCGGACGACGGCCTTGCCCCGGTTCCTGCCCTCAAGCACGGCGATGAGGGCGCCGGGCGCGTTTTCCAGCCCTTCGGCGATATCGTAGCGATAGCGGAACAGTCCGTCGCGCCGCCATCCGGCCATCCGTTCCCGGAAAACGGGATAGAGGTCGATATGGTCGTAGACGACGAAACCCTTGATCGTCAGCCGCTTGCGCAGGACAGGGCGCAACGGCGGCCCGGCATCGGCTTCGGGCGCATTGTATTCCCCGGCCATGCCGCACACGACCAGGCGCCCGAAATCGCGCAACCGGTCGAAACAGGCGCGCTGGACGTTTCCGCCCACGTTGTCGAAGCAGACGTCGATCCCGTCTGGGCACAGCCGGTCCAGTGCCGCTTCGACGGGTTCCCGGTCGCGCGCGATGCAGGCGTCGAAGCCCAGCTCGTTCACGACGAAGTCGGCCTTTTCCCCGCTGGCGATGCCGATCACCCGGGCACCGGCGATTTTCGCCATCTGTCCGGCGGCCATGCCGATCGCCCCGCCGGCGGCGGATATGACGAAGGTCTCGCCTGGCTGGACCTGTGCGACCCGTTCCATCCCGCACCATGCGACGAAGGCCGGCTGGCCGAGGATGCCGAGTTCGTCCAGCAATTCGGACCGTTCGCAATCCAGTTTCATCAACAGTTCGCCGGGGGACGTGTGGAGGGTCTGCCAGCCCGAACCGCCACGTACGAAATCGCCCGGCGCAAAATCCGGATGGCGGGAAGCGATCACTTCGCCGGCATGGCCCGCGAACAGGGGGTGTTCCAGCGGCGTCTGTCCCGCGACCATGATGTCGCCGACCGCGATCTGGCCGCCGAGCGGTGCGGGGGCCTCCACGGGTGAAGGCATCTTGCGCCGCATTGCCGGGTCGATGGACATGTAGAGCGAACGGAACAGCACTTCGCCGGGCCCTGGTTCGGTGGCCTGTGCATCGCACAGTTCGAAATCGCTGGCTTCCGGAATCCCGCCGGGTGCCCCGGCGACGCGTATGGCCGGGTTGGTGAAGCTGCCGCTGGCGGCGTCGGTTGCATCCGCGATCATTCCGGAGTTCTCCCAGTACCTAGTATGGTGTGATTTGCCGTGCAGCGTAAAAGACGGTGGGGCGCGTTCAAGTCGAAATTCCGGCGGAAGGTTTGCCAAAATCAGATTGGACTTATCCCCTATTTAGAATTATGTCGGATTGAATTGGCATTTCGTGCTTTTTTTGCTGTCTTCACTGCATTCGTACTTGAGATAGAAGGGGTGTCGACTATCGTCATTCCGAAATCCGTGCCCTGACGGGACGCGGCAATCCGGGAGAGCGACAGTGGTGCAGACGGAACGCGATCGGGCGGGTGATGCTCATGGCGATGGGGCGATGCCGGCGCACGTGCCGCCGGAATTGGCGATGCCGTTCGACTATCGCTATGCCTCGCAGATCGCCGACGATCCGTGGGCTTACTTTGCCGGGTTCACCGGCGGGCCGGAAATATTCTGGTCGCCCGGGCTTGGCGGTTACTGGGTGCCCGCGCGGGCGGAGATCATCGGCGCGATCTTCCAGGACGTGGATCGTTTCTCCAACGGCGTCGTTTCCATCCCGCCGCCGCCGCGGCCGCAATCCATTCCGGCCAGCCTCGACCCGCCGGAGCATACCAAGTACCGCAAGATCATCTCGCAACGCATGTTCACGCCGCGCGCGCTGGCTTCGCTGGTCGACGACATCGCCGCGATCACCGACGAATTGCTGGCCCGCGCCGTTCCCGAAGGGCAGTGCGAATTCGTGGCGGACATTGCCCGTCCGCTGCCTGTCAGCCTGATCCTGCGCATGCTCGGGATGCCCGGCGACGTGCGGGCGAGGCTGACCGAATGGGTGCGGATGATCTTTCACGGCAATTCGGTCGAAGAACATCTGGAAGGGTACCGGGCGACGTTCGGTTTCCTGGGTGACTGGCTGCGCGAACAGCTTGCGCTGGATGCGCACGAAGGACTGGTCCTGCCTGCCTTCGTCGAAGCGAGGATCGACGGGCGGCCGCTGACTTTCGAGGAAATGCACAGCATGTCCATGCTGCTGATCGGGGCGGGCGTGGATACGGCCAGTTCGCAACTGACCCACGCGATGCGCTACTTCGCGGAGCATCCCGAAGCGCGCGAACGGATCGTGCGGGAACCGCAAACGATTCCGGCCGCGATCGAGGAACTGCTGCGCCGATACGGGATTGCGAACATCACGCGTGTGGTGCGTGAAGACATGGTCTATCGCGGGGTGCCGATGCGCAAGGGCGATCTTGTCCTGCTGGCCAGCGCGCTGGCCGGGCTCGACGCGGGGGCGTTTCCCGATCCGATGACGGTCGATTTCGACCGGCCCGGCGTCAAGGGCGTCCACCGGCCGTTCGGGGCGGGGCCGCATATCTGTCCGGGGGCCTACCTGGCGCGCGAACTGCTGCGCAACCTGATGACGCGGATCGTGCCGCGCCTGGGGGAGGTGCGGATCGCGCCGGGCGCCGCCTTGCCCCATGCCTCGGGCATCACGGTGAGCCTGAAATCGCTTCCGCTGGAGTGGAGCGGGGCGGGCGCAGGCTGAGCCGCGCGGGAAGGAAACGGCGGCACGGCATCCCTCCATGGCGCGCCGCCGCCTCCAAGGTCAGCCTGCCTGCGCCGGTTCGTCCTGGCGGACCTGACGGCGCATTTCCTCGATCGTGCGGGTCTGCCCGATGCTGAGCGCGGCGACGTCCTCGCGCGCGTAGCGCCAGGGCTGTTCGAAGCCGATGTTGACCCGGCCATAGCCGAGCAGCTGGCGGCAGAGCACCGACGAACCTTCGATCGCGGCCGGGTCGAGCAGCATCGGGTAATTGGCCAGCGGGCGCATCCACGGATGGATATAGCCCGCGATCACGGCTGCGCGTTCGCGGTCCTTGCTCGTGTTGGCGCCGGTGCCGTGATAGAGCCGCCCGTCGTAGATCAGCGCCGACCCCGCCGGGCCGAGGGCCGGGAGGGTTTCGTACTTCACCGACCCGTCCTTGACCGGAAGGTGGCCGAAAAGGTGGCTTTTGGGCACGACGCGCGTGGCGCCCACTTCCTCGTCGAAATCGTCGAGGAACCAGATGACGCGGGCGAAGAGCGGCGCGTCGAGGTGGGGCAGGATATAGTCGGTATCGCCATGCACGCCCATGTCGCGGCTGCCCGGGCGAGTGACGTTCGCGCTCAGCGCATGCAGCAGGTAGGGTTCGTCGAGATAGCTCGGGCCGAGGATGAAACGGGCCATTTCCATCGCCATTTCGTCGTCGACGAGATCGCGGAAGCATTCGTGGCGATCCATCAGGATCGACAGGCGGCGGTTCACCGCGTCGCGGTCGGTATAGGATTCCTTGATCTTGCCAGCGCGTTCTTCCTGTTCGATCTCCGCGCTCAGGACCGAACGCATCAGCCGGACCTGTTCCGGCGTCAGGGCGTCCTTGACGATACCGTAGCCGAATTCCTTGACGTCGGCCTTGACCTGTTCGCGGTCGGTGGTGGCGACCGGAAACGGTCCTTCGGGAAGGGGGATAGTCTGCACGTTCGGTCCTCTCGCATGAATGGTTCTGGTGCCGGTTCTATGCGCGGGGCAGGCGCCGGACATCGTCCGCGTGGACGATGTCGCGCAGGGTGGATGCAGCGTGCTTCCATTGGCGGCGGGCACTGGCGGCGGGCGTAGTCCGTCAGGACGATGAGAGCTCTTGGCGATCCGGCTTACCCCTTGCTCAACCGGAGTTGGATGGAGGCTGAGAATGGCACATGGCGGCGAGTTCGAATTTTGCGGCAAAGGGCAGAGCTATAGCTGGCCGTCGGACGCGGCGGGCGAGATCAGGGCCAGCGCCCTGTGCCCCGACCGGCCGCTGCCGCTGGCCGACAGCGCGGAACTGCGCCAGGCGCTTGCCGACGCGAACGTCATCACCCTGCTGATGGTCTATGTGCACCTGTCGCGCGACGCCGCGATGCTGGAACGCTTCGCGCCGCATATCCGGCCCGTGTTCGCCAAGGAACCGACCGCCATCCCGGCGGAGCTGGCCGAGGAACTGCGCGAGAAGCTGCGCCAGGTGCTGACCAGCGGCAATGTCGCGACCGAAGACCTCCCCCGCGACCTGATGAAGCGGATGATGGAAGTGAACGTCGCCGGGCCGGTGGACGACGAGTTCATTCCGCTGCTGTTCGACCAGGTCGGCCTGCGCCTGCCGCCCGAACGCAAGGCGATTCCCGGCCGCAAGGCGCCGCCGCCGGGCTTCAAGGTGCTGGTCATCGGCGCGGGCATGGTCGGCATGCTGGCCAGCCTCAAGCTGCGCGAGGCCGGTTACGATCATGTCGTGATCGAGAAAAATCCCGAAGTCGGCGGAACCTGGTGGGAAAACCGCTATCCCGGCGTCGGCGTGGACACGCCGAGCCACTTCTATTCCTTCTCGTTCGAAATCAGCCCGGACTGGGACTACTACCACCCCCACGGCAGCGAGATGCAGGACTATCTCGTCAAGGTCGCGGACAAGTACGGCCTGCGCCGCGACATCCGTTTCGAAACCATGGTGACGGGCCTTGTCTACGACGAGGCGGCGGCCATGTGGGACGTGACCATCCGCGGCAAGGACGGCACGGAGGAAGTGCTGCGCGTCAATGCCGTGATTAACGCCCATGGCCCGGTCAACCGCTGGAGCTGGCCGGACATTCCGGGGCTGGGCGATTTCGAGGGGCCGGTCATGCACACGGCCGCCTGGGACCCCGAAGTCGAAATCGAAGGCAAGCGCGTGGCAGTGATCGGCACGGGGGCCAGTTCGGCCCAGCTCGTGCCGGCGATCGCGCCCGAGGTGGGGCATCTCACGGTCTTCATGCGGTCGCGCCACTGGGTGATCGACAATCCGGAAATCCTCGACAAGGTCGAACCCGGCATGAAATGGGCGCTGGCCCATATTCCCCACTTCAAGGAATGGTTCCGCTTCCGCGTCTACTGGAACGGGTCGGACGGGCTGTTCATCAACGTGCTCAAGGACCCGGAGTGGACCGACGAGGATTCGGTCTCGCGCCACAATGCGGCGCTGCGCCGCTACAGCCTGCGGCACATGGAAAAGAAGCTGGCCGACCGGCCCGACCTGCTGGAACGGCTGGTTCCCGACTACCCGATCTTCGCCAAGCGGATCATCATGGACGGCGGCTGGTTCGACGCGATCAAGCGCGACAACGTGACGCTGGAAGACCGGCCGATCGACCGCGTCCTGCCCCATGCGATCCGCATGAAGGACGGCAGCGAGCATCCGGCCGACGTGATCGTCTGCGCCACCGGCTTCGATGTCTCCAGGATGATCGGCAATCTCACCATCAAGGGGCTCGGCGGCCGCGACCTGGGCGAGGAATGGGGCGAGGAGGACGCGCGGGCCTATCTCGGCGTGACTGTCCCCGGCTATCCCAACTATTTCATGATCGTCGGGCCGAACAGCGCGCCCAACCACGCTGCGGGCCACAACCTGATCGGCGAGGCCCAGGTCAACTACATCATCGAGTGCCTCGACCTGATGGTGAAGCAAGGCGCAAGTTCGATCGAAGTCAGGGAAGAGCCGTACGAAGCGTGGAACGAACGGGTCGATACGCGCATGGAACAGATGATCTGGACCCACCCGAAAGTCAGCAGCTACTACAAGAACAGCAAGGGCCGGGTCTTCCTGTCCTGGCCCTGGCGGCTGGTCGACTACTGGCAGCACATGCGGGGGCCGATGGCCGCGCATTACCGGCTGGACGGCGGGAAAGGCGAAGCGGCCGATGCGGGGAAA
This sequence comes from Novosphingobium sp., assembly GCA_028697875.1. Taxonomy (GTDB): domain Bacteria; phylum Pseudomonadota; class Alphaproteobacteria; order Sphingomonadales; family Sphingomonadaceae; genus Caenibius. The sequence goes on from JAQVEQ010000024.1 coordinate 9,074, forward strand.
ACGCCGGCGCAAGTGGCCGACTGACGGCTGCCTGCGGCGGAACTTGCCAGTACCACGAGGCAGGAGTAGCAATATCCAATCCAGGCCCGCAAATAGCCTGGACGCCCGATTTGATAAGCACGCTGGCCGGATAGAGCCACGCGGCATGGGAGAGCGGCGATGGCGACGAACGAATGTGACCCGGTGTCACTGGGAATTGCAATCGATCAGGTTTACCGGGATTTCTGCAAGGTATTTCCCGATAACAATTCCATGGAAATGCTCCGCGGGATGCTGGGCGCGGTCACTGCGGGGGTGGAAGCCGTCCCGCTCAAGTTCGCGTTCCGGTTCGACTACCTCGTCCGTTCGGGGTTCGACAGCCGGCCGTGGGTCGACGGCAAGCTGCGCGAACTGACGCGCGAGGCGTTGACCGGGGCGGACCGGGCGATCTTTCTCGATATGGATCCGGCCCCGCGCGCGGTGGACCTGGGCAAGGACCTCGCGTCGGATGCGTCCGGCCGCCAGTTGCGCTCCTATTACGAACATATCGGTATCCGCCACGCGCTCCTGTCCTCCTGCCTGGTGGATCACGACTGGCGCTATGTGCTGTTTGCCGGGCGCTCTCCCGGACAGCCGCCTTTCGGGGAACGCGAAATGGCGGTGATGGCCGCGATGACGCCGCATTTCCGCTCCGCCCTGCGCGCACGTACGCGCCTGATCGTGGCCGAACGGCTGGCGGAAAGCTGCGCGGCGGGGCTCGACAAGCTGGGGATCGGCGTGGTCGTGATCAATGCGGCGGGCAAACTCGTCGAAGTGAGCCCGATTGCCGAACGGATCCTGGCGGCACGGGACGGACTGGTTGCTTCCCCCCGCTTCGGCGCCAATTCGGGATCGGACAACCGGCGGCTGCAATCGCTGGTCCGGGCCGCGGCGGGGGCCGACTGGCGCGGGGGCGGCGTGGCCATGGCGATTCCGCGGCCGTCGGGCCTGCCCAATTACGAACTGGTGGTCGACGCTCTGCCGTGCCCGCCCGGCCTGCCCAAGGACGGTTCGGTCGTCGTTTACTTGCGCGACCGGATGATCGGCCCGGCACAGGCGATCGAGGCGGGGCTGTTGCAGGACCTCTTCGGCCTGACCCAGGCGGAAGCGCTGGTGGCCTGCGCGGCGGCGGACGGGCGTAGCGCGCATGAAATCGCCAGCTATCTCGGCATCCGTTACAACACGGTGCGGGCGCATTTCCGTTCGATCTTCGCCAAGAGCGGCTTTTCCAGCCGTGCGGACCTGGTGCACATGGTGCTGAACAGCCCGGCGTCTCTCGGCGCCGAAGGTCCGGCCGCAGGGGACAGGCAGGGCGGGGGGGATCATGTCGCCGTTGCCTGATTTCCTCGATCACGAGCCGCCGCTGGCGGTGCTCGATGCGATCTACGACGATTTCGTGCGCGTGCGCGTCGCGCCGCGTGCCCTGGCCATGGCGCGCGACTGGCTTGGCGCGGCCGATCTCCAGCTTGTCGAACCCGGCGACGACGCGCCGTGCAGGGAGGACGGTCTCGTGTCGCGCCCCGTCGCAATGGAAGGGGAAGATGCGGAGATGGCCCCGGTCCTGGTCTCCAACTGGCGGACCCAGTCGCCCCCGACGGCGGACCAGATGGGCCGGTTTTCGGCACTGGCTCGCCATGTCGCCCGCGCGCGGACTTATCGCGGACAGCTCGTCGAAACGCGCCGCCTGGGGGAAGTGTTCAACAGCGGCCTCGGCCGCCTTTCGATCGGCGTCATCACCGTCTTTCCCGACGGGCGGCCGATCGCGGCCAATCGTCTCGCCTGCGACCTGCTCGACGAAGCGGACGGCATATCGTTGATCGGAGGCAGGCTCTGCCTCGCCTCGCCTGCGGAACAGAAGGCCCTGCGCAAGCTGCTCGACATGACGATAGGCGGTACGGTGGAACAGGGCGGGCTGCGTGTGACCCGGCCGTCGGGCAAGGCCGACCTGAACCTGCTCGTCCTGCGGCCGCCGCCGCGGCCGGGCGTGATCCGCAGCGGTCTGCGCATTCTCCTGCGCGATCCCGAACACCGGACGGTCCATTCGCGCAATGCCCTGCGCGATCTCCACGGCCTGACCGATACCGAAGCGGCCATTACCATGCATCTCGCCAACGGCCTCAGTTCCGAGGAAGTGGAGGAACGGTTCGCCATCAGGCACAACACCATGCGGGCGCACTTGCGTTCGATCTACGCCAAGCTGGGCGTCTGTTCGCATGCCGAGCTGGTCTATGCCATCCTCACCGGCGCCAGTGCCCTGGCGCTGGAAAACCACGACGAACTGCCCCCGCTCGAACCCCTGACCTCGCTGGTCCAGTGATCGCGGCAGGGGGCGGTGGCGGCCGGGCGGGAGCGGGCAATGTTCACGCTTAGTCCCCCTGGACTATGCGCGCCGGGTGGCGATGCCCCTAACTGTCGGCAATACTCCGAACGAGAATGCCGGGAGAGAAAATGTCGACGAGCGTGAACCTGAAAGACCGTGAACGGACGGCCGAACGTGAGGGGATGGACAGGCTGCTGTCGCCCCGGTCGATCGCCATGGTCGGCGCATCCAACCAGGCGCACCGCATCGGCGGGCTGATCTTCGCCAATCTCAAGCGGGCCTTCGAAGGGGCGCTCTATCCGGTCAATCCCTCCGACGACGAAGTCATGGGGATCAAGGCCTACCGGTCGGTCTCCGATCTGCCCGAAACCGTGGACCTGGCCGTCGTGGCAGTGCCGGGCAAACTGGTGCCCGGCGTGGTCGAGGAAGCTGCTGCCGCGGGCATCGGCGGCGTGGTGGTCGTGACTTCCGGCTTTGCGGAAGTCGGCGGCGAAGGGGCCGAATGGCAGGCACGGCTGACGGAGATTTCGCGGCGCACCGGCATTCGCCTGATCGGCCCGAACTGCATCGGCTACATGAACCTGCACGGCGGGGTCATGGCCAACTTCTCGCTCGATCCCACGGCCGAACTGCCGCGCGCAGGCGGGGTGGCGCTGGTGTCGCAAAGCGGCGGCTTCGGCTCCTACATCGCGATGATGGCGCTCAAGGCCGGGCTCGGCCTCGGGTGGTTCGTCAGCACCGGCAACGAGGCGGACAGCAGTGTCGCGATGGTGATGCGGCACTTGGTCGACCGGCCGGAAGTCAAGGTCCTGCTCGGCTGCGTCGAAACCCTGCGCCACCCGGAAATCTTCATCGAAACGGCCGAACGCGCGCTCGAACTCGACAAGCCGATCGTCCTGCTCAAGGCCGGCCGGTCGGAAGAAGCGGCCCGCGCGGCGATGAGCCACACCGGATCGATCGCCGGGTCCGCCGAAGTGCTCGACGCGGTGTGCCGGCAGTACGGCGTGCACATCGTCGAATCGATGCAGGACATGCTCGACCTGGGGCTGATGTTCCAGACCGGCAAGCGGACCGGCGGGCGGCGCGTCGCGATCGTGACCACGTCCGGCGGCGCGGGGGTCCTGCTGGCCGACGAAGCGGCACGCGCCGGGCTTTCGGTGCCGGAACTCCCGGCGGAGGAACAGTCCCGGATGCTGGCCGTGATGCCGCAGCCGTTCTTCGGCAGCGTATCCAACCCGGTCGACACCACCGCGCAAGTCACGGCCATGCCCGAAGCGCTGGGCAATCTGCTGCAGCAATTGGGTTCGAGCCCGTCGGTCGACATGATCGTGACCGTGGTGTGGGAACAGGCGGCCATCCACATCGCCGGGATCGTCGAGATGGAAGCCGAAACCGGCAAGCCCGTTTCGGTGCTGTGCACCGGTGCCGCGCCCAAGGTGGTCGAGGCGGGCATCCCGCTCTATCTCGATCCGGGGCGCGCCGTGCGCACGCTGGGGGCCCTGGCGCGGCAGTCGCTGGACAAACCGGCGCCATGCCGCCCCGAAGCGCCCGACAGCGCGCGCGTCGCCCGCATGCGCGCCATGCTGGCACAGTGCGAGGGGCGCAAGGTCCTGATGGAGCACGAAGGCAAGCGCCTGTTCGCCGAATACGGCATTCCCGTCACGCGGGAGAAGCTGGTGACGGCGCCCGCCGAAGCCACGGCCGCGGTCGAGGCAATCGGCGGGCTTGCCGCGCTCAAGTTCATGAGCCCGCAATTGCTGCACAAGTCCGACGCCGGCGGCATCCGCCTGGGCGTGACGGCCAGCGCGGCCAGGGCCGAAGCGGAAGCCATGCTGGAGGAAGTCGCGGCCAAGGCGCCGGGGGCCAGGCTCTCCGGGATCCTGGTCCAGGAAATGGTTCCGGCGCGGCTCGAACTGACTTGCGGGATCAAGCACGATCCGGTCTTCGGGCCGATGGTCGTCCTCGGGCTGGGCGGGCTGATGGTGGAGATCATGGCCGAAGTCGCCATGCTGCGCCCGCCGTTCGGCGCCGACGCCGCGCGCCGCGCGATCGAAGGGCTGTGCGGGGGGCGGGTCGTTTCCGCCCGGCGCGGCCTCGAACCGGCCGAACTGGACGCGGCGGTGGCGATCGTTTCCGGACTGGGCCGGATCGCGCTGGAACTGCCCGAAATCGCCGAGATCGACATCAACCCGATCCGCATCGCCCATGGCCGGGCCGTCGCTGCCGACGCGCTGGTCGTCCTTGCTGATCCTTCGGAGTGAAGACCATGAGTGCAGGCGGGGCATTGACCCTCGAAGACAAGCTGGCCGCGCAGGAAACCGTCAACCGTTTCGCGCATTGTTCCGACTATGGCGACTGGGAGGGACTGGCGCGGCTCTACACGCCCGACGTCGTGACCGAGATGGACGGCCAGGCGATCCGTTTCGAAGGGATCGAGGCGCAGGTGACCCATGCGAGGAAGTCCGACGAGTCCGCCAAGGGCAAGAACCGCCACTATTTCCTCAACATGTACGTCGAAGGGGAAGGCGACACCGCCCGGGTGAACTACTGCTTCCTCAACGTCTTCGCCTCGAACGAGCCGATGAAGGCGCGCATCGTGTGCAGCGGGCGGCAGGTCGACACGCTCCGGCGGACGGCGGACGGCTGGAAGATCGCCCACCGCCGGGTCATGTTCGACCAGGACGTGAACGTGCAATGGTAACCGATGCGCAAAGGGACGCCGCCGAGGCGTTCGGTGGAGGACTGGCAGTCATCACCGGGGCAGGCGCGGGGATCGGCGCCGGTCTGGCCCGCCATGCGGCGGCGCTGGGCATGGCCGTGGTCGTGGCCGACATTTCGCGCGAGCGGGCCGAAGAAGTGGCGGCGGAAATCGCCGCTGCCGGCGGCACGGCCCACGCGATGACAGTGGACGTCGCCCACGCCGGCAGGATCGAGCAGTTTGCGCAAGAAGTGCACGAACGGTTCGGCAACGTGCGCCTGCTGATCAACAACGCCGGGATCGAGACGGTCGGCTACACCTGGGAAATCCCGGCCGAACGCTGGGACGCGACGCTGGACATCAACATCCACGGCGTCGTCCACGGCGTGCGCGCCTTCATGCCGCACATGATCGCCAGCGGGGAGGAATGCTGGGTCGCCAACCTGTCTTCGGTCGGCGGTTTCGGCCAGATGCCGATCCAGACCTCCTACATCATGAGCAAGCACGCGGTGCAGTCGTTCACCGAATGCCTGGCGCTGGAAGTCGGCCTGCTCGACGTGCCGGTCCACGTCAGCGCGATCATCCCCGGCATGGTCCGCACGCGGATCTTCGATGCGACCGATGCCGACAAGGGCGAAGTGGCGGTGGCCCACCGCACCGCCATGCGCGAAGCCATGGCCGCGAACGGCATGGATTTGGACAAGGCGTGCGAGCGGATCATGGACCAGCTCGCCACCGGCCGCTTCTGGGTTTCGACCCAGCCGCGCATGACCCGGATGTTCGTGGAAAAGCGCGCCGCGTTCCTGAGCGAACAGGCCGAACCGCAACTGGCCCCCGAACTGGCGCCGATGTTCGCGCACAGGAAGAAGTAAGGGCAGGGGGCAAGCGAAGAAGCCGCCTTTCCCCTCTCCCGCAGGCGGGAGAAGGCGGAGCCCGCCGCGAAGCGGTGGGAGAGTGAGGGGCTTTCCCGCTTGAGACCCCCTCATCCAACTTCGCTTGGCCAGCAAGCCGGCAAAGCTTCGTATCCTTCTTCCACGAGCGGGAGAAGGAAGGAACGCCACCGGGCCGGGATCTGACAGACCGGTTTCAGTGAGGCTAGCAGGTGTCGGGATTGGCTGGCTTGCCGGGCAAAGCGGACATTGGTTTCTATCCGCCAAGGTTGCGATAAAACTCCTCGTTTGCCGCGACGTGTTTCTGAAGCGCTCCGGCTAACTCGACATCAGCGTCTGGCGTAAGAACATCATGTTCGTCCAAGTCGTCGTTCCAGCACTCCTTCAATCGCGCCCATCTATTCGCCTGAGAAGTTGCGGGAAGCGAGGCTCCCAGCCCATCAATGATATGTTGAAGCTGATTGGCAGCCTTCACCGCGCCCACCGCATTTAGCGCCTCGACAACCTCGGTAACATCAAGATCATGCGAGCAGGTAAGAAAGGAGTTTAGGCCGCCATTATTCGCACCACTCATGAACAAGCAGGCAATCGCCGCTGAGCGCTTACTACTCCCACGTTCATGGGTGCATGGTTCGCTTTCCATGACGAAGTTGTTCCATGCTTGGTCTGAGCAAACAGCCATACGCTTCCCCTTCGAGCACTAACGTATCGTATGGTTCTGATGACCGCTATGTCGTCGTGAGCCGCCAGTCCGGTTTCAGCAGAATTCGGCTGCCGGGCGAGGCGATGCTTCTCCAAGCCATCCCTCCCGACGCGCGATCGCACGCCTGCGCGGCGCAGTTTTGCAACGGTTCGCCACGCAATGCGCTCGATTTGCCTCTACAATCGGAATCGGCGGCGGAACCGTTCAGGTGCGAGAGAGTTTGGCCTGAACAGTCAGGACATCCATGCCGTTCGAGTGCAGCATTCATGCCGCACGTCTTGCCAAACGAGATGAACGGGTTTCCGACAGCCAGGCACGCGATTACGGTGGCGGCGAGAGGAATGGTCGTGAACACGCAGGGCTGGCTGGTGTGGTTTGAAGGAGTTACGTAATGAATGTCATTTCCAAAAGGCATCGGGTTCTCGTCCTGCTTGCCGCGCTTGGCATGCCGGTGTCGGGCAGCCTCTCCGCACAGGAGCTGTACCCGTCGAGGACCGATATCACCGTAAATGGCGTGCCGCCGGCCGACTTGTCCGAGCTGACCGCAGGACCCGAGGTCGAAGGCTTCATCTCCGCGCGCAGCGGCAACAAGATGCAAGTGACGAGCCCCGACGGCACCAGCACGGTGATGTTCATCAGCGAGGGGACCGAAATCAGGAGCAGCGGGGGGTTCCTGGGCCTCAATCGCGATAAGCTGGCGGCGGATTCGCTGCTCAACGGTCTGCCCGTCAGCGTCAAGACGGTGCAATGGGCCAGCGGCCTGGTGGCGAGCCAGATCGCTCTCAAGAACAAGGATCTCAAGACCGCGTCGATGATCCGCAACGGCACCGCCCAGGGCTTTGCCGAACAGACCGCGGCAACCGAGGCGCTGCGCGGCCGGATGGGCGATATCGACAAGTACAACGTCAAGGGCACGACGAACGTCTACTTCGACACCGGCAAGTGGAATCTGTCCCCCCGGGCCGAGAGCGATCTCTGCGCCACGGCCGCCCAGGCCGAGGCGATGGACAACGCCCTGCTGCTCGTGGTCGGCTACACCGATTCGGTCGGCAGCGAGGACTACAACCAGGTGCTCAGCGAACGGCGGGCCGGGCGCGTCGTCAATTATCTCCAGCAGCGATGCGGCTGGAAGCCCTATCGTATGCTGACTCCCACCGGGATGGCGGAAGCCGACCCGCTGGCGAACAATGATACCGCCGCGGGCAAGGCGCAGAACCGCCGCGTTTCGGTGAATATCCTGGTCAGCAAGGGCCTCGACGGCCTGTGAGACACGCGGGGTGGGCCTGGCCCACCCCGCCTTACATTTCGGTCTTGGTCAGGATGTTGTCCGGATAGCCGGGGAACACGTAGTCGAACTCGATCACGACATCGTCGCCCAGCGGGCCCGAACAGAGCAGGTCGGTGCGCACGAAAGCCTGCACCCCGTTGCGCCCGTAGGTATGGCGGGTGACGTCGCGGTAGAGCGGCGAGGCGTCCAGCCGGGCATCGATATCGGGCGTCCCCGGCTTGGCCCGGTTCAGTACGATTTCGACATGACGGCCGAATTCCGGGTCGGCTTCCGCTTCCGCTTTCACGCGGGCGAAGGCTTCCTCGATCCTTTCGAGCGTGGGAATGAGGAAGCCGACGTGGAACCCGGCTTCCGGGTCCTGTGCCTCGCTCTTGCGGACCTTGGCGACGGCGGGATGTTCGTTTTCCGTCCCGATGCCGAGCGCTTCGTGGATCGAATCGTAAAGCCAGCGGTGGGCGCGGCGCAGCGGGGAAAGATAGACGATCCCGTCGCCGTTGTTGGTTGCGTCGGCGTCGACCAGGAAATGATAGAACACGCTGCCGTCGGGCAGGGGGATTTCCTCGCGCACCGAGAAGCCGAGCAGCTTGAACAGGCGCGCGGCCATCGGGCCGTATTCGTTCTTCGCGTAATGGATGGCGACGTGGCCCAAAGTGGCGGGCGTGGCGGGGGTGTCGGTCATCTCCGGGGCGTCCTCGTTGGCGTTGTGTGGCTCGTTCACGTTGTGTGGCTCGGTGGCGTCATTGGCGCTGCGAATGGATATTGCCGCCGTCGACCGTGAAATCGCTAGCGGTGATGTAGCTGGCCTCGTCCGAGAGGAGGAAACGGATGAGGCGCGCGACTTCCTCCGGCCGGCCATAGCGGCCCAGCATGATGCGCCGTTCGAACAGGCCGGGCCAGCGCTCTTTCGCGTCCGCCATGATCGGGGTGTCGATCTGGCCGGGCGATACGGAATTGATCCGGATGCCGTGCCGCGAAAGGTTGTCGGCCAGCGAACGGACGAGCGAGATCACCGCGCCTTTGGCGGCGGAATAGATCGGGATCGCGCCATTGCCCAAGGTCGCGTTGATCGAGGCGAGGGCGACCACCGCGCTGCCCGGCTGTTCGCGCAAGTCGTCCATGAAGGCCTGGATGAGCAGGGGGATCGCCCGCACGTGCAGGTCGATGCCCGAAGCCCAGCGTTCGGGCGTCAGCCCTTTCAGGCCGGTGACTTCGGACGTGCCCGCGGCATGGACGATCCCGCCGACGGGGCCGAGCGCGGTGCGGGTCGCCGTGGCGATGCGGGCGATGTCGTCCGTGCTGCGCAAGTCCGCCTGGAAGCCGAGCGCCATGGTGCCCGTTTCCTGCGTCATGTCGTTGGCCGCCGCCGCCGCTGCTTCTCCGTCGATGTCCCACAGGGCCACCGGGCGGCCGACGGCGGCAAGCGCCCAGCCGGTCGCAAGGCCGATGCCCGAGGCGCCGCCCGTAACCACGACGGCGGTACCGGGCGTGCCGAGCCGGGGGGCGAAGAGACTGGCGTGCTGGCCTGCCGTGCCGTTCACCGAACCTGTTCCCTTATCGCAATTCGCCGGCAAGGGCGGTGTGCGCGGGTTGCAGGTGCCGCGCGAGGAAGGCGGCGGCATCGTCGATCGCCTCCTGCGCGCCCTCGATCGCGCCGATCCATGAAACGAAGCCATGGACCATGCCGGGGTACCGCTTGATGACGGTCGGAACGCCTGCCTCGCTCAGGGTCCTGCCATAGATTTCGGCATCGTCGCGCGAAGGGTCGGCCTCGGCCGTGCCGACGAAGGCCGGCGGCAGCCCGCGATGGGAGGCGGCGCGCTGGGGCGAGGCGAGCGGGTCGTGCTGCTCGCGCTCCGGGTCGGTCAGGTACTGGTGCCAGTAGTATTCGGTGTCGCTGCGCCGCAGGATCGGCCCGTCGGCATAGGCGATGGCGGATTCGGTATCGGCCGAAGGATAGTTGCAGGAGCCGTAGTAGAGGATCTGCGCGGCGATCCGCGGCCCCCCGGCATCGCGCGCCCGCAGCGCCACGCCCGCAGCGAGGACGGCTCCCGCGCTGTCGCCGGCCAGGGCCAGCCTGGCGGGATCGGCCTGGAGCTGCGCGGCGTTCTCCGCCGCCCACCGCACGGCATACCAGGCGTCCTCGGGCGCTGCCGGAAAAGGGTGCTCGGGGGCGAGGCGGTAATCGACGGAGACGAGGACCGCGCCTGCCGCATGGGCCAGCGCGCGGGCTATCATGTCCTGCGTGTCGAGGTCGCCCACGACCCATCCGCCGCCGTGGAAATAGACGATCAAGGGAAAGGGGCCGGTGCCTTCCGGGGTGTAGATCCGCACGTCGAGCGGGCCGCCCGGACCGGGCAGGGTGCGGTCTTCCACCTGAGCCAGCGGCACCGGATAGGGTCTCTTGCGGACGGAGTAGCTGCGGACCGTCGCCCGCAGTTCTTTCACCGGCACGGTCCCTGCCGGGGGGACGGCCGAAGATTGCGATGCGAGTGCTTCGAAGCGCGGATGCAGCGCCATGCGGTTCTCTCCCGATTGCAGCCCCAATGTGCAGGATTGCGGGCGGTACGGCGTCGTCCGGTTGGACTAGGCAATGCTCCCAATCGGTTACCCGGCAAAAAAACGGCTGCATCGCGAACGATGCAGCCGGGAAAGTCACCGGGCAGAATGACCGGTGGGAGGTTTTTCAGAAAGAGTAGCGGGCGCGGAAACCGTACATGCGCGGTTCGTTGTAGAACCCGGTGATGACGCCCAGGGAGTAGTAGTACGGTGTCCGCTGCTGGACGACGCGCTTGTTCGTCAGGTTGGTGACGAAGAAGTCGAGTTCCAGCGGCGTGCCTGCGACCTCCTTGATCGAGGCGTCGAAGTTCCACAGCCCGTAGCCGCCCATGTAGTTGCCGGGCTGATCGGGGTCGTTGTAGCGCGACTTGCTCGAATAGGCGTATCTGATGCGCGCCATGCCCTCGCCGACTTTGCCCAGGCTGGCCGCATAGGCGATGCTGCCGGAGAACTTGTACTTCGGCGAGTAGGGCA
>JAQVEQ010000211.1 GCA_028697875.1 Novosphingobium sp.
GTTGTGCGGACCGGGTGTTGTGCAGATGGCAACCGTAATCGTCCGGGGGGCATGCGTGCCGGTGCGCTACACTGCCGGTCTGCCTGCTGAAGTCCCGCGCTCATGACCTCGAATACCGACCCACACGCATTTTCGAGCTCGGAAATCGCCGCCGTTTACCGGACGATCGCCGAGCGTCGTGACATGCGCCATTTTCTCCCCGATGCAGTCGATCCGGCACTGCTGCAGCGTCTGTTATGGGCCGCGCATCATGCGCCCAGCGTGGGCTACATGCAGCCGTGGCGTTTCATCCGCATTACCGACCGCACCTTGCGCGAGCGCATGCATGCGCTGGTGGAGGAGGAAAGGCTCGCCACAGCAAAGGCGCTCGGAGCGCGTGCGGATGACTTCATGAAGCTCAAGGTCGAGGGCCTGCTGGAAGCCGGAGAGGTGCTGGTGGTGGCGCTTGCCGAGGGGCGTGAGAAGTACGTCTTCGGTCGTCGCACCCTGCCCGAGATGGATCTGGCGTCCGTTGCATGCGCCATTCAGAACATGTGGCTGGCTGCGCGTGCCGAAGGCCTGGGCATGGGCTGGGTGTCGATCTTTGATCCGCTCAAGCTTGCCGAGTTGCTGGCCATGCCCGAGGGGGCCTGCCCGGTTGCGGTGCTGTGCATCGGCCATGTCGAGGCTTTCTATCCGAAGCCGATGCTGGAAATGGAAAACTGGGCCGAGCGTATGCCGATCGAGGCGGTGCTGTCGGAGAACGCGTGGCCTGAGCCTGCAAAATGAATACCCCAAAGGGGGGTAGCAAGAGGCCGCCTGTTGGCGGCCCCGATCTGATGTACGACTTTGGTGGCGTCAGCGGTTCCCGTTTCCTGATTTAGCCGAGAACAGCGCAGCGCGCTGCGAGTTGCCGCGACGCTCGCCCGATTGCGGCGCGCGGTTGCCGTTCGGCTCGCTACGATTTCGACCGCCGCTGCGGTTGCCATTGACGTCGGCGCGTGCTGGCGCGGCGCGATTGCCGTTGACGTCGGGACGCTGCGGCAGCGCACGGTTGCCATTGGGATCGGCGCGGGTGCGCTGTCCGCTCCGGTTGCCTGGCTGCCCGCCATTCGCCGTATTGCGCCCGCCGGCGGCCCCGGCCTTGCGCTCTCCGGCGTGGCGGCTTCCGCCACGGCGTTGAAGCGGCTCGCGGCGCAGATCCTCGTCATGCGATTGTTCGGCGGTGGCGCTCGGTACGAACCCTTCTGCGGTGGCGCGCTCGACTTTGCGGTGCATCAGGCGTTCGATGGCGCTCAGATGTTTGAGCTCTTCGCGGTCCACCAGCGAAATCGCGTGGCCAGCCGCGCCTGCACGGCCGGTGCGGCCGATGCGGTGGACGTAATCTTCCGGCACGTTGGGCAATTCGAAGTTCACCACTTGAGGCAACTGGTCGATGTCGAGGCCGCGTGCGGCGATATCGGTCGCCACCAGCACGGGTAGCGACCCGTCCTTGAATTGCGCCAGCGCGCGGGTGCGGGCCGCCTGGCTCTTGTTGCCGTGGATCGCGGCCGATTCGACGCCGTGCTTGGTCAGGTACTCCGCCAGCTTGTTTGCCCCATGCTTGGTGCGGGTGAATACCAGCACCTGGAACCATTGGCGCTCCTTGATGAGCCACAGCAGCAGTTCGCGTTTCTGTTTCTGGCCGATCATGTAGGCCGCTTGCTCGACGCGTTCAGCCGTGGTGTTGCGCGCCGCCACCTCTACGCAACCGGGGTTGTGGAGCAGGCTGTTGGCGAGCTCGCGGATCTCGTCGGAGAAGGTCGCCGAGAACAGCAGGTTCTGGCGCTTTTTGGGTAGCAGCGCAAGCACCTTGCGGATGTCGCGGATGAAGCCCATGTCGAGCATGCGATCGGCTTCGTCGAGGATGAGAATCTCGACGCCGGAGAGGTCCAGCGTGCGCTGACTGACATGGTCGAGAAGGCGCCCCGGCGTGGCGACCAGGATATCAATGCGTTTTTTGAGCGCCGAAATCTGCGGATTGATATTCACCCCGCCGAACATGACCATCGAGGTCAGCGGCAGGTGCTTACCGTAGATCTGGACCGATTCCTCGACCTGGGCGGCAAGCTCGCGCGTCGGGGTGAGGATCAGGCAGCGCGGTCGGCCGGCCGGGTGCGGATGGACATGCGTTTGCGACAGAAGATGCAGAACGGGTAGCGTGAAGCCGGCGGTCTTGCCCGTGCCGGTCTGCGCTGCTGCGAGCAGGTCGCCACCGGCGAGCACCTGCGGGATGGCCTGTGCCTGGATCGGTGTCGGCGTGTTGTAGCCGGCTTCCGAAATGGCGCGCAGCAAAGGTTCGGCCAGTCCAAGACTGGCGAAATCTGATTCAGTGTTCATGCGAGAAAATGCTCCGGCAACCACCTGTCGTGCGCATCGCGTACGACACCAATCAAGGCATGCGGAATTCGTGACCGGGAAGGGTCGTTGGGAAGGGCTGTGGCCGATTGGTCGGGCGCGCAGCAAGCCGGCACTATAGTGCGTTCGGGCGCGAAAAGCGAGAAAGTATTGAAAGCAGTGTGGATTTCCTTGGTATGAAGGTCGATTCATATTACTTTCGTTCAGTATGCGGAGGCGTCCCCTGCGCGTATATTTCGTCGGGCTTCGCTGTTGGCGTGGGAGTACCTCACCATGGATGTATCCCGTTTCCACCTGTTCGATCTGCGCGTGCGTCTGGCGCAGCGTTTGTCGGCGATTGCGCTGGCGGGGCTGGTGGTGCTCGGGACTTGCCTCGTGCTGGCGTTTGCGGGCGTCCTGTTTTTCCTGTGGCATAGCTGGCAAGCGTTGACCGACGGGAATCCCGTCGAAACCGGGCTCTCTAGCATGGGCGCGGTGTTGTGCGCCTATCTTGGCGCCCGCCTTGCGAACATGCTGTTCGTGTCGCCGCCGGTGCCGACCGGGGTGCGCCTCCCCCGCGAGGCCGCAGCCGAGTTCTACGAGCTGACCGACGAGATCGGGCGGCAGCTGGGGGCGGATATCGTCGATCATGTCTGGATCACCGGCGAGCCCAACGCGTCCGTGTTGCAGCGTCCCCGTCATGGCTGCTTGGGCCGGATTGAAACCTACCTGCTTGTCGGACTGCCGCTGGTGCACAGCGTTTCGCGGCTGCAGCTGGCCGCGGTGCTTGCCCACGAGTTCGCCCATCTTGCCGTACAGCGCAAGGGGGCCTGCCGGCGCGGCGCGCATCTGCGTTCCTGGTGGTTGCGCGTGCTCGATGCCGTGTGCGAGCACGTGCCGCTGCTCGAATCCACTGTTGATCGCATGCTGCGCCGTTTCTATCGCGATTTGTTGCGTCTGTCCCGCCTTGAAGAGTTCGAGGCGGATGCGCATGCGGCGAAACTGGTTGGAGCGGGCTTGCTCGGCGAGACCCTTGTCGAGGTGACGCTGAAAGAACGTTTCCTGCGCCAGGACTATTGGCCGAAAGTGATGGCGCAGAGCGAAAGCCTGGTGCGCCCGACGATACGCCCCTACCGCGAGATGGGACTTGGGGTGGAGGCCGGCTTTCTGCGTCCGAAGTCGATGCGTGCGGCGAGCGAATCTCTCGTGGGCGAAGAGGATGTCACGCCATTTCCCTACCATCCGTCGCTCAAGCAGCGTTTGCGCGCCCTGCGTGTGCCGTTGAGGGCTGCAAGTTTCGACCGCCCTTCGGCGGCGCGGCACTATTTCGCGCCGCTGCTACCTGCGCTGGCATCGGTGTTTGATCGTGCATGGTGGCACGATGCGCGTTCGGGCTGGCGCATGGAGTATCGCGTTGCCCGCAGGCGCAGACGCGAAGCCGCTGCCCGCAGGCGTTGAGTGGTTGCTTGCGTTGGTGACATTGGTGGCATATCTGGGCGAGTCTGCCTGATTAGTTATTTCGTCTAATGCAGGCTGGCGGTATGATGCAAGGCTGAATTCGTCCTTTGTGTTCGCCGGCTCTGAACGGCGCTCCGTGTAAACCAATGAAAAAATCCTGGCGAGAGATCGGGTCCCGGCTGGTGCGTCGTGTCTCTTCAGTGCTGCCGGGAAAGCTGCGGTTCGCGGTATATGGCAAACTCATCCGGTGCGACGCCGAGTTGCCCGAGAAGATGGTGTTCAAGCTTGCGGAGACGCGCGAAGAACTCGAGGCCTGCTTCCGGCTATTGCACGATGCGTATGTCGAGTCGGGCTTCATGCGGGTGGATCCATCCGGTATGCGGGTGACGGTCTATCATGCGTTGCCGACGACGTCGACGCTGCTGTGCCGCCACGGCGACCGTGTGGTGGGCACGATTTCGCTGATTCGCGAGAGTGCGATGGGTTTCCCGATGCAGCGCGTCTTCGATCTTGGCGCGGTTCGCCGCCAGGGGGGCAATGTCGCCGAGGTGTCCGCCCTCGCCATCGATCCGCGCTTTCGTTCGGCAAGCGGCAGGATCTTGCTGCCGCTGATGAAGTTCATGTACGAGTATGCGAGACGGCAGTTCGATACACGGCATCTGGTGATTGCAGTCAATCCCCGGCATGTGGGTTTCTATGAGTCCATTCTGTGTTTCCGGCGTCTGGCGCAGCGCCCGGTCGCGCACTA
>JAQVEQ010000025.1 GCA_028697875.1 Novosphingobium sp.
ATCTTCCCCATGTGCTGGGTGGCGACGATCTGCGCCGCCTGGTGATGGGCGAGGACATGGATAGCCTACGCGACAAGATGGGCCTTGCAACCCGCATTGCGGCGAAAGCGGGCGCTATGACCTGCCTTACACGCGATCCCGGCTTCATTCGTGAAGCCAGCAAGTCATGGCTCCCCCTGGGCAAGCGCATCGTCGTTGTCGGGGGCGATCTGGTCGGACTGGAACTGGCCGAATTCCTTGCCGAACGCGGCCGCGAGGTGACCGTAGTCGACGAGAACGCGCAATTCGGACGCGGGCTGACCATCGTGCGCAGGTGGCGGGTGTTCGACGAATTGCAGAACCTTGGCGTCGCCCTGCGTCCGGGTCATATGGATATTGCCATCGAGGCCGATAACGTCTCGGCGCGCGATCCACAGGGCGCAGCAGTCCGGATGCCGGCCGACCATGTGATTGTGGCCAAGGGTGCACGGGGTGAACTCGGGTTGGCCCATTCGCTCGAGCGCGCAGGGTTTGCCGTCCACGCGATCGGCGACTGTACCGGCATCGGTTATATCGAAGGCGCAATACGATCCGCTGCACAGGCCGCACGAGCGATCTGACGCGATTTACGGCATTGTCAGAGCAATTGCACCTGATGGAAATGTGACTGGTTGGGGGTAGGGCGGGGCCATGCCTCGCCCTCGAAAACCAGCCGTTCCGTTCCGCCGTTTCAATGCTTCACCTGAAGCCATCCGCCTTGTCGTGATGATGTATGTCCGGTTCCCGCTGTCGTTGCGGAACGTCGAAGACCTGCTGTTCGAGCGCGGGATCGACATTTGCCATGAGACGGTGCGGTTCTTGTGGAACCGGTTTGGGCCACTGTTCGCAGCCGACATTCGCAGGCAGCGGGTAAGCAGGATGCGGGGCTTTCGGCACTGGCGTTGGCATCTGGATGAGATGTACGTCAAACTGAACGGTGAGATGGTCTACTTGTGGCGAGCTGTCGATCACGAAGGCGAGGTTCTGGAAAGCTACGTTACGAAGAAACGAGACAAATCTGCGGCTTTAGCCTTCATGAAGAAGGCGCTGAAGCGTCATGGCAGAGCCCAGAAGATCGTCACGGATGGACTGCGTTCCTACCCGGCAGCCATGGCGGAATTGGGTAATCAGGATTGCCGGGAAATGGGCCGATACCTCAACAATCGGGCTGAGAATTCACACCTTCCGTTTCGACGACGAGAACGCGCGATGCTGCGGTTTCGGCAGATGAAGTCGTTGCAGAAATTCGCCTCGGTTCACGCTAACGTCTACAACCACTTCAACCAGGAACGCCATCTCGTCGACAGACAGACTTACAAGGATCGTCGCTCGGCTGCATTGGCCGAGTGGCAGAACCTCGTTGCCTGAAGAGAACGTTCAGTAGGGGCCGGGTGCGCCGGTCGGAGACAAGTTAGCGTTAGACTGACAGCGCACCGTTCGGTGATCTGGGCCGCCGCATCACGCTTGAACTCATCGCTGAAATTGGGCTTCCCCATTGTCGCCTCCTGTCTTCAAAATTAGGATAGAAGGCATCCAGAAATCCAGGGGCTATTCACTGACAACTCCATCTGCTTGTACAAAGTTATGAGTAATACTCATGGAATTATCCCATCAATTGAATTGGACAAATACCGTGCCCCTTGCGAGCTTCGGCCTGTTGATGACGCCAGTATCGCCGGATTGAACAGCTCGAGGCTCTTCGAAGAGCAATCGGCTGCCGGATTAGCGGGCGGGCGATCCGGTGGAGGGGATGATGACGGGCAATCCCAACAGGCGGCCGAAAAATGCGTTTCGGTCCGACCCGCGCATGGTCTGCACGAATCCGGCAGGCGGCAGGGTGCGGATGGTCGATTTTGCGCTCATGCCCGACGACGTTTTCTGTAGCCAGATACTTTACCAGTCGGAGGGCATTCTCGTGATCCTCTCCTGCGATCCCCCGCTGGCGCGCGGGCCGGGCGCACACACGCATATCCAGGACCAGTTCTTCTACTGCTTGGGAGGCGAGCTTGAGCTGGAACTGGGGGCAGAGATGTATCGGCTGGTCCGCGGCTCTCTGGCACATATTCCGGCCGGGACGAAGCACCTGCACTGGAACGAGGGGAATGTCCCCGAATTCCACCTCGAGATACTCGTGCCCGGCGTGGCATTCTATGCGCCCGGCACCACCTTCATCGACGAGGACGGAGAGTGGGAGCCAGGCGGCAACGTGATCCCGCCGGCGGTGAAGATCGCGGCGCCGGCGGTCAGGGTTCTGTCCGACCCGACCGGGACGATGTGCCCCGCCTTGCCGGATTCGCACAATGTCTTGATCGCCGCCGTATCCCAGAGTCCGGGGAGCAGTGCGGCGAACGATGGAGGGATGCGGGTCCACGCCTGCGACCAGGTCCTTTACGTCACCGGCGGGCGGCTTGCGGTGGATATCGCCCTGGACAGCTATGAGGTTGCCGAACACGGCCTGGTCATCATTCCCGCCGGCGTGCCGTTCCGGCACCGGGCCGTCGGTGACGGAGTGCAGACGCACCTTCTGCTTGTCATTCCCGCGGATGGGGCAGGGGCTGGGGCATACCCCGCACACAACATGCTGGAGGGCGAAGCGGTCGACTTTGCCGCCGCACCGTGACGCCATTCGAACGGAGAAAGGATTTAACCATGAGGGCCAATGATGATGCATCGCACCGTCTTCGACGCAGCCTCGAATATGTCCCCGCGTATCCGGACAACCTGAAAACGGCTGCGGAAAGCTCGCTGGCCGATGTCATTTGCATCGATCTCGAAGATTCGGTTGCGCCGCAGCGCAAGGCGGAAGCGCGCGCCGGACTTGCGGGGATGTTGGCCGGGCTCTCGTTCCGTGCCGCCGAAGTGCTGGTGCGCGTCAATGGGCGCGGCACCGACGAGCACGAGGACGACATCGCCGCGTGCAACGGCCTGCCGATCGATGGCGTGGTCCTGCCCAAGGTCGATACGCCCCTGCAGGCGGCGCAAGTTCGGGGGGAAGTGAACGAGGCGCTTGGCCTCTGGTGCATGATCGAGACGGCCGAGGGATGCCTGGAAGCTCGCGGCATCGCGGCGGTCCTGGGTGTGGAGGCCCTGCTGGTCGGGGGGCATGACCTGGCCGAGAACCTAGGCGTTCCGTTGCGTGCGATGGCGGCGGGCCTGGCGCCCTATTACGTGCCCATCGTGCTGGCTGCGCGCGCGGCGGGGGTTTCGGCGATTGCACCGGTTGCAATGGGCGGAGAGCCGGACGACGTGATCTACGGTTTCGATGGCCGTTCGACCTATCATGGACAGGATATTGCCGCGATCAACCGGTTGTTCAGCCCGACTGAAGCGGAAGTCCAGGCGGCCCGCGACATGATCTCCGGAGGGCGCATTTTCGGCGATCACCTCCACCACGCCGAACGGCTGATCCATATTGCGGATGCGATCGCGATGCAGGATGCGCGCCGGTGAAGCCCACTTATTGTCTCTCCGTCGCCGCCACCGGCCTGGCTATGCTGCTTGGGTCGCAAATCGCGGCCCGTAGCGAAGCGGCCACGCCCGATGTGCCGGCCGATGGGCGCGCGCTCTATGCGTCGAATTGCGCCATGTGCCACGGGGCCGCGTTGCAGGGCGGTGTCGCCCCGGCACTGCGCGGCGCCGAATTCCGCCGCCGCTGGTCCTTGCCTGCCGCGCTCGGCCAGTTCATCGCGGCATCCATGCCGCCCGCCTCGCCGGGGCGGTTGAGCGCGCGGGAATACGCGGCGATTACCGAATTCGTGATCGGCTTTCGCGTGGCTGGGGCCGAGGAGGCCCCGAACGCCGCCCAGCCGGCAGGCACGCCAGTGCCGCAGGCGTTCACCTATCGCGCAATGGCGGCGCAGGGTGACACGAAGCTCGAAAAACCGCCGACGATCGACATCGCCGCCGCCCTGGCAAGCATGCGCGTTCCCTCGCAAAGGGAAGTAACCGGCTATGAGCCCGTGACCCAGCGGGTGCTGGACAATCCCGACCCTGCCGAATGGCCGAGCTGGCGCGGGACTTCCAGCCTTCAGGGGTACAGTCCCCTGGATTCGATCAACCGTCGCAACGTCGGTCAGTTGCGGCTCGCCTGGGCTTGGCCGATGCCCGACGGCGGGCAGCAGCAGACCGCGCCGCTGGTGCGCTCGGGTGTGATGTTCCTCCCCGCGAACAACGGAGTGGTCGAGGCGCTGGATGCCAGGACCGGCGATCTGATCTGGGATTACCGTGCCAGTCTGGCCCAGATTCCGGACGATGCCAGCTATCGCAGAGTGCAACCTAACCGGCAGAAGAATGCCATTGCCCTGGTCGACGACAAGGTCGTTCTGACGACGCCTGACGCGCGGTTGATCGCACTCGACGTCCGCACAGGCAAGCCGGTCTGGGAAAGACAGGTGTTCGGCACGGACAGCGGTTACAGTTACACTGTCGGCCCGCTGGTCGCCGACGGAAAGATCATTGCCGGTATTTCGGGATGCTCGACGGCGGAGACGGCGGGCGGCTGCTTCATTACCGCGCACGATGCCGCTGATGGGCACGAATTGTGGCGCATGAACGTGATCGCCGATGTCGATGATCCGGCACTCGAGCGTTCCTGGAACGGTGTGCCTGCCGGTGCGCGGTGGGGGGGCGCCCTCTGGACCACCGGTTCCTACGATTCCGCCACTGGCACGACATATTGGGGAACCGGTGGACCCGGCCCCTATACCGAGGCAATACGCGGCACTGGCGACGGCGATCTGCTCTATACCAACAGTACGCTCGCGCTCGATGCCGTTACCGGGAAGATGCGCTGGTATTTTCAGCATCTCCCCCGCGATAACTGGGACCTCGACAGTCCGTTCGAACGGATACTCGCCGACCTGACCATTGGGGACAAGGAGCGGCGGGCGATGATTACGGTCGCGGGGAAAGACGGGATCGCTTTCGCGCTCGACCGCGACACGGGCGAATATCTCTGGTCGGCGGAAACCGTCGTCCAGAACGTGGTAAGGCGGATCGACCCGCAAAGCGGGAAGGTGGAGACGAATCCCGACGTCATCCCCGCGCTGGGCGAGACACGCATGGTATGCCCCAGTAACAGCGGCGGAAAGCTCTGGCAGGCCGCCAGCTACAGTCCGCTGGCACACGCGCTCTACGTCCCGCTGGCGGAAAGCTGCAACGAAGTAACGCCTGCCCCTACGGAATTCACCGCCGGGAACATGGTCGGCGCCGCGCGGATCGGGCCGCGCGTCCTGCCCGAAGGGATCGAGGATGCAGGCCTGCTGCAGGCCATCGACGCACAGAGTGGCAAGACCCTGTGGCGCTACCGCCAGCGGGAAATATTCACCAGCTCCGCGCTTGCGACTGCCGGGGGGCTGGTGTTCGTCGGCGATGCGGGGCGTTGGCTCAAGGTGTTCGATGCGCGCGACGGGAAGCTGGTCTGGAAAGTCAGGCTGAATGCGCCGATCGGCGGATCGCCGATGACCTATGCGATCGATGGCGTGCAGTATCTCGCCGTGCCCACCGGCTTTAGCGCGCAGGCGGCCACGGGAGCGGGGCTTTCGCCCGAAACGCCGATTCCCGTGGGCTCGGGCAATTCGATTTTCGTCTTCCGCCTCGACCCCGCCGTGAAGCACATGCAGGGAGAACGGAAATGACCGGAGTCGTCCGGATCGGCGGTGCGTCCGCCGGGTTCATCGATAGTGCAATTGCCGTGCCGCAGCTTCTGGCTGCGGGAGTGGATTTCCTTGCCTTCGATTTCATGGGCGAAGGCAACATGCCGATCCTCGCCCGGCGGCGCGACGAACAGGGGCAGCCCGCCTACATGGAAGAGTTCGTCGAGCACATGCGCAACAACCTCGGCACGATCATGCGGCAGGGCGTGCGCGTGGTGGCCAATGCCGGGGGGCTCGATCCCGAAGCCTGTGCCCGCGCCTTGGAAAAGGCGGCGGCGGACCTGGGGCTTGCACCACGCATCGCCTGGATCGGGGGCGACAACCTGGTGGAGCGCGAACAGGACCTGCGCGATGCAGGCAAGCTGTTGCCGTTCGGCAGGGAAAAGGTCCCGCCCGGTCCGAGCACGACGGCCAATGCCTATTTCGGTGCTTTTCCCATCGCCGCCGCGCTGGACCGCGGGGCGCAGATCGTGGTGACGGGCCGCATTGTCGACAGTGCGGCGTCGCTGGGGCCGCTGATCCATGCCTTCGGCTGGACTGCCGGGGATTACGACCGGCTGGCGGCGGGGACGCTGATCGGGCACCTGCTCGAATGCGGGGCGCATGTCACTGGCGGGCTGTTCACCGATTGGCGCGACGTGCCCGACTGGGCGAACATCGGCTACCCGATCGCCGAATGCCGTGCGGATGGCTCCGCTGTCATCACCAAGCCGGAGGAGACGGGAGGGCTCGTCTCGGTCGGCACGGTCGCCGAGCAGATGCTCTACGAGGTGGGCGATCCCGCGCGCTATCTGGTGCCGGATGTCGCTTGCGATTTCGGTGCGGTCACGATGCAGCAGGTGGGCCGGGACCGTGTCGAAGTGACGGGCGCGCGCGGCCATCCGCCCGAACCGACCTACAAGGTCATCCTCACCCGCAACGACGGTTGGCGCGGGTATGCCGTCGTGCCGGTCAGCGGAATCGACGCGGTGGCCAAGGCGGAGCGCATCGGTGCCGCGCTGGTCGAACGGACGCGGAGCCTCCTGCGCCAGCGCAACATGGCCGATTGGCGGGCCACGCGGGTCGAGGCGATCGGCGGGGAAGGAAGCTACGGCGCCCAGAGGAGTGTTGCGGCGCGGACGGTGCGCGAGACCACGCTGCGCATCGTTGCCGATCACGATACGCCCGAAGGCGCGGCCCTGATGGTCCGGGAGCACTTTTCGGCCGGCGTGTCGATGGCGCCCGGTAATGCCTGTTCGCCTCTCGGCCTCGGGGTCACGGCACTTCACCGGCTGGGTTCCGCGCTTATCGCGAAGTCGGACGTGACGCCCCGGCTGCACGATGCCGGGGGCTGCATTGAGGTGACGGTTCCAGCTGGCGGGCCACGACAGAGCGCAGCTGCCAACGCTGCGCCGGAGGAGGCGGAACTCCAGCCATGCGATATGTCGGTGCCGTTGGTGCAGCTCGCTTGGGTGCGAAGCGGTGACAAGGGCAATATCGCCAACGTCGCGGTGATCGCCCGCGACGCCCGGTTCGCGCCTTATATCCGTGCTGCGCTCGATCCCGCAGCGGTGGGCGAATGGTATGCGCACCTGTTCGAGAGCGATGCGGACCGGCTGGTTCAGCGCTTCGACGTGCCGGGAATCCACGCGCTCAATTTCATGCTGCACGACGCGCTCGATGGCGGGATGACAGTGTCGTTGCGCTACGATCCGATGGGCAAGGGACTCGCCCAGCAATTACTCGATTTTCCCGTCCCCGTGCCCGCGCCGATCGCGGCGGCCGGCACCTGAGCGGCCGATGGGACGCTTTGCCTTCTCGCTGCGCGACCCGACGGGGGACAGGCTTTCGATCGAAAGCTATCGCAGGCGTGCCTTGCGCATCCTTCCCCGGATGATCGCGACCTATGTCGAAAGCGTGGCCGATGACGGCAGTGCCTTCGCGCGCAACAGGGCGGCCTTTACCGAACTGCATTGCGTTCCCCGTGCGCCGAGCGGGGTTGCCAGACCCGATATTTCGACCTGTATCGGGGGTGTGGACCTGTCCTTGCCGGTCATGCTCGCGCCGACCGGGCTGGCGGGTTTCGTTCGGCCCGAGGGGGAGATCCACCTGGCGCGCGCCGCCGAGGCACAGGGGACGCGGCTGATCCTCAGCATGGCATCCTCGACCCCGGTGGAGGATGTGGCGCGGGCCACGTGCGAGGACCACTGGTTTCAGCTCTATCCCGTGGGTGACGAAGATAGCGTCGGCGCGCTTTTAGACCGGGTCGAGGCGCTGGGCTACGGGGCGCTGGTTGTCACGGTCGATTCCGCCGTCGTCGGCAAGCGCGAGGCAGAACGCAGCGCGGGGCTCGACTTCCCTGTCCGGCTGACGCCCGCTCGCTGCCTCGACATCGCCATGCATCCGCGCTGGCTGTTGCGCCACTTGCGCTATCGCCGGGGCTTTCCGGTGAACTACCCCCAGTTCGGCGTCGGCGGCGCTCCGGCTCCCACGCGTTCGATGCAGCTTGACCTCGACTGGCCTGACCTCGCCTGGTTGCGCGACCGCTGGCCGCGCAAGTTCTACGTCAAAGGATTGTTGCACCCGGACGACGCGTTTCGCGCGGTGGAGCAAATCGGCGCTGACGGGGTGATCCTGTCCAATCACGGGGGGCGCCAGCTCGGCTGTGCGATTTCCGCGATCGACGCGCTGCCCGCTGTCGCAAGCCGGCTGGACGGTCGTGGGGAAATCCTTGTCGATGGCGGCATCAGGTGCGGCAGCGATGTGGTCAAGGCCCTGTGCCTGGGGGCCGACGCGGTGCTTGTCGGGCGCCCGCCACTCTATGGCCTCGGCTGCGAAGGGGAAGCGGGCGTTCGCGCCATACTCGATATCCTGGCCGACGAGATCAGGACCACGATGATCCTACTTGGCGCGCGGTCGTTGCCCGAACTGGGGCCGGATCGGATCGTCCGGTCATGACGGCCGGGCAGGCAAGTGACGACGGTGAGCGCCCGGACCGCGCGGTCGACGGGATCATCATCCTGTCCGCCATGCTCACAGGGCTGGCGATGACCGGGCTGGTCCCGGTCCTTCCGCTGATTGCGCGCGAGTTCGCCGGTTCGCCAGGATCGGACTACCTGACGAAAATGGTGGTGTCGATTGTCGGCCTGTCGGTGATGGTGGCAGCACCTTTCTCGGTCGTTGCGACACGGCGCTTCACCTGCCGGCAGATATTGCTGGTTTCCTTTGTCGGCTACGCAGTTTGCGCTGCGGTTTCGAGCATGGCCTTCAGCCTCGCCTTCCTGATTGCGGTTCGTTTCGTGCAGGGCGTGTGCGTGGCCGTGGGAGTCACGACGGTGCTCGGCATTCTCGGCCATCTGTACCAGGGCCAGGCGCGCGACTTGCGGCTGGGGCTGCACATGGGCTTTTCTGCGGTCGGCCTGTTCTTCCTCGTCCCGCTCGCCGGCTATCTGGGGGATATCGACTGGCGGCTCTCGCCCCTGCTGGGGGGGATTGTCCTGGTTCATCTCGGGCTGGTGCTGGCTGCCGGGCGCAAGCTCGACATCCGCCTGTCGCAACCCGCGCAAAGCCAGGTCGCGCTGGAGGCGCGGGATCGCGCCGCCGCGATCCGCATCGGCCTGCTGGCTTTCGCCATCGGGGTTGCGCTCTACAGCCCTTCTGCATTCCTGCCGTTCAAGGCGATGGCCATTGGGTTCGACAGTGCCAGCGAAATATCTCTGGTTGCGACAGTCGCCGTTTCGACCTCTGCGGTGGCCTCGCTTGGCTATGCCCGAATTCGCGGTTTTCTGGGCATTCGCGCGGTCTACCTCGCCGGTTTTTCCTGCGGTGCGCTGGGGATGGCATGCACCGGCCTGGCGAGCGGGCATGTGCTGCTGTTCGCCTCGTCGGCCGTGATGGGCTTCGGCGGCGGGCTGCTGGTCACCAACGTCTATGCCGATTGCGCGCAGCGATTTTTTGGCGACGCACAAGTACGGATGACGGGGATCGTCAAGGGAACCTCGTTCGCCGGGCTGTTCGTGGGACCGCTGATCCTGCAGGTGCTGGCGGATGCCACTGCGCCCGATGCGGTGTTCTATGCCCTTGCAGCAATGCTGGCGGGCCTGTTCGCCCTCATGCTTCGTCCCGATTCCATGGCGCAGGAGGCGGCTGAGGGCGGCTAGAGTTCGGCTGCAAGCCGCCTGACGGTTCGTTCGAGATATTGCGCCGCGGGAGAGAGCGTCCTTCCCGAATGGCGGACGAGTACCAGGCGAACTTCCTGGTCCGGCGTTTCGAATGTCTGTGGCAGAATCGCCAGTTCGCCAGCGGCAATCTCGGCTTTTGCCGCGACTGCTGCGGTAAGCCATACCGCGTCGCTCGTCATGGTTACGGTCTTCAGGATCGTGTTGCTTTCGCATCGGACTGCCGGTTCGTAGGCAGAGGGAGTCCAGTCTGCCGTCGAGGCGCCGATCAGCGGATAGTCTGTGAGCTTGCCCGATCCTTCCAGTAAGGGATGTCCCGAACGGACGATCAACGCGATGGGGAACCTTGCGATCGGGATCGAATCCACCCGCTCGGCTTCGGGGATCATGATGTCGGCGACGCAACAGAATTCGAGTTCGTCGTCCAGAGTTTGCCGCACGAGTTCCGGCCCGCCACCCAGGACTGGATGCGCCTGGATACCGGGCCGCTCCTTCAGCATCAGCTCGATCAACCTGGGCAGCAGGGTGATGGCCCCCAGCGGGCCCATCCCGAACGGGACCTGGCCCGCCTCCGCTTTGCCGATGCCTGCGATCTGGCGGTCGAGAGCGCGCGCATCCTGTATCAGGCGCGTGGCGTCCGGGATCAGCGCTTGGCCTGCGGCAGTCGGGACGACCGGGCCACGTCCCCGTTCGAAAATGCGAAAGCCGTACTCGGCTTCCAGCGACTGAATGCTGCGCGAAAGGGCCGACTGGGTGATGTTGAGCTGCCTCGCCGCGACCGAGAAGTTACCGGCTTCGGCAAGGGCAAGGATATGCGACAGTTTTCTGAGGTCGGCCATGATCAAGGCTCATCGAATTAGGGAATCGCATAAGTTTGGCGAAGGCCAAAGATGCTGGCAAGGTCCCCAATGTGCGCTGGCCAGGAGGCTGCTGAATGGCTCGAATACATGACCACCGATCGGCCTTCGGCCCTGGGGCAGGAACGCGCCGCCAGCGGTGGCACGCTCCTCCTGTCCCTGCCGCCCAAGCCGGTGACCGTGGTGCAGCTTAGGCCCTGAGCGTGAGGGCATTGCCCGTCAGCTTGCTCGGTCTGCTCTCCCGCGAACCTCTTTATTCGGCATTCTCGGTATTGATGCGAATGCGATTGCTGCCGGGGTGGAGCGGATGGACTTGTCCGGCCCATACGAAGCTGCCGGACAGGCCTGCCGGCAATTTCACCGTGGCATGCAGGCGGCCATCTTGCAGGGAATAACGCGTTTCGATCAACCCGCCCGGATGCGCCATCGCCGCATCGAGTGTGTGCAGATTGCCGAGGTGGGGCGCGATCTTCACCTTGGAGAATCCCGGCGCGTCCGGCTGGATACCGGCGACGTAGGTCAGCAGCCCGCTGGTCGGATGCGAGGACCACGCATGGCTGTCCGAGCGGCTGGGTTCCAGCTGCTCGGGCCAGGTCGTGAAATTCCGCGCCAGCAATCCTCTCCAGGTCTGCATGAGATCGAGATAGCGATCACTCATTCCGGCGTGATCGAGCGCGCGGGCGAGATAGTAGGAAAAGTAGTAGGTCGTGCCGACAATGCCCTCGGGCGCGGCGATGCCCCATCCCGGCAGCACGATCTTGTCGAGCACCGTGCGCTGTTCATTGGCAG
Source organism: Novosphingobium sp. (assembly GCA_028697875.1). Classification (GTDB taxonomy): domain Bacteria; phylum Pseudomonadota; class Alphaproteobacteria; order Sphingomonadales; family Sphingomonadaceae; genus Caenibius. Next base: position 11,476 of record JAQVEQ010000025.1, read on the forward strand.
GCACGAGATCGAACAGGACTGCCAGGGCGTTGGCATGCTGGCTGAAGGTCGCCTTGTCGGGCGTGTCGGCATAGAGCCCGCGCGCCGCATCCCAGCACTGGCTTTGCAGCCCTGCGGCAACCCGGCCCATCTGGGTGCGGTTCTCCGCCGCGCGATGGCTATCGCCAAGCGCATCTTCCATCTGGGCACTGTCGCGGAGCGCCCCATAATACTGCATCGTGATGATGCAGCTGTCCGGGCCCTTGCCGTTCCTGCCCGTCATGCCGTCGAGGCCGGGCTGCCAGTCGATGAACGGCCAGTCCGGCGTGGGCCGGACGATCCCGCTTTCCCGCAGATAGGGGGCATACCAGTCGAGTACTGCGCGCATGCCCGGCAGGGCGCGCGTGACCACCGATGTATCTGGCTGCCGCATCCAGAAATCGTGCACTGCCCCAATCCACAACAGGGCGAAGGGCGGGATGACATTCGTCCCGGCTTGCGGCCAGGCCGCCTGAGGCAAGCCATCGCCCTGCCGCGAGTGATCGAAGGCCTCCAGTGCCTGCACCGCGAGACGCGGATCGCCTGCTACGTCGTACGACAGGAGCATCTGCAGGCGGGTATCCCCGATATACTGGAGTTGTTCCCAGTATGCAGTGTCCATGTAGGTCTCGTGCGCGTCGAGCAAAGCGGTCTTCCAGCCGATCTGCCAGATGTGGTTCAGTTCTTCGTCGTTGCTGACGAAGCGGCCTTTCTGCGCGAACGGATAGCCGGTCTCGTAGGTCTCCAGCCCGTCGAGTGTCAGGGGGTCATCGCCGGTCTTCACCCTGATTTCGACGAACCGCCAGGCGCGCCACCAGAACGGTGCGAACTCGCGGTTCTGGGCGCCATCCGGGCGAAAGCTGTCGGTCAGGCCCAGGGCCAGGCCATCGTCCACCCGTGCGCGGTCCTCGAAACGCACACGCGGTCCTCTCGCGCCACCGCTGCGCTTGACGGGATCGTAGAGCGCTTCGGTATAGGTCAGCGTCACCTCTGCCCCCGCGCCCCCGGACACGCGCAACACCGGATAGGCGGCGAGCACCCGCCCGGCATCGATCAGCACAGTGGCTTCACTATGCGCGGGTACGCTTGCCTTTCCGGCCGGAAAGCGCCTGCCTTCAAGGCCGCTTGATCGAACGATATGCCCGCTGGGAACCCGGTCGTAACGCATCTGCGGCAGGGCATCGCGCACCATCTGCCATGGCGCAGGACCGTCCAAAGCTGTCGCCGCGGGCTGCCAACCGGCCGAGGCGGTATGCGGAGCGTTCCAGTCCTGGGCGAGCATCGCGGCATCGATCGTCTCCGGCCCGCCGGATACATAATAGGTCTGGCCGACCTGCCGATTCAGTTGCGCGAGACCATTGCCGACACTGCGCGAATGATCGATGCGCACACGCCATCCGGCCCCGGTGTCGATCAGTGCCGCTTGAGCAGGATCGACCGCAGCCAGGGAAAAGGCGGTGATGCCGGCACTGATTTGCGCCCGCGCTGCGTTACGTCCGTCGCTCCAGACTTTCGCGGCCACGATGTTTTCGCCTCGCCGAAGGTAAGGGGCAAGGTCGATTTCCTCGTAGCGCCAGTGCGCGAGGTCGCCCCTGGCTGGCCCGGCAGCGGCACGAACGCCGTTGACGTAGAGCACGAAGCGCTGGTCAGCGCTGACCCTTACGAGAAAGCGCTGCGGCTTGCGATCGAGCGAGACGTTGCGGCGGAAATCGAGGGCCACTTCTTGCTTGGCGTCATCGGCGGTGCGTGCCTCGGGGGCAGTAATCCACTCGGCCGCATGTGAGGGTGTAGCAGCACAGATTCCGAACATCAGCGCAGCGATGGCAAGATAGAGCTGTCGCAAATTGCCTCTCCAACTGATGGGTCGCGTTTTTCGGGACTCCATTAACAGTATATCATTCGCCTCATCCAACGCTGCAATTAATCGTATGCAATCGTCCTAATATGTGTGGGTGAGATGGGAGGTGGAATCAGACTTTCCGTAAACAGCAAACGGGGGCTGTCAGAGCAAATGCACCTGATGGAAATGTGAGCGGGTAGGGGTAGGGGGCGGCTATGGGAAAACGGTTCAGCAGTTTGATGACTGACAGCATCCCTGCCGAACCCGCCAGCATAGCCAAAGCCCACAGTCATTGTGACGATCGAACGTTCCATGGCTGCTTCTCCCCCCAATGTGGCTGTCAGACGATCCCGGCGCCGAGCCCCACTTCTTTACGCTCCTGTGCTTTGCGTTCGCGCCAGCGACTTTCGCGGTAAGTCGTAATCGGGTCGATCGCTCCACCCAGTTCCATCCGCGCCATGGCAAGCAACGGAGCCACATCCGCATCGTATGCTATTCGGAGAGTGCGGAAGGCGAGCATGACGTCGTTTGCTTCCTGCGCCATGTGCAATGCCTCGCGGTCGACGAGGTATGCCTTGGCATAGGCGCCGTTGATGGCCTCTGCCGACGAAAGCATGGATTCAATCGGATCGGTCACGTTGTGCGACTGGTCGATCATATAGGCCGGGTCGAATCCGCCCCCGTCCTTGCCAACACGCGGATTGAGTTCCGCCTCGACCAGCTCGTTGAATACCAGGAACAGCTGGTGCGGGTTGATCGACCCCGTATCGAGATCGTCGTCGCCATACTTGCTGTCGTTGAAATGAAAGCCGCCCAACTTGCCGAAGCGGTGAAGCCGGGCGACGATCTGTTCGATGTTCACGTTGGGCGCATGATGGCCGAGGTCGACCAGGCACTTGCATTTGTCGCCCAGTTCCTGCGCGGCAAGGATCGAACTGCCCCAGTCGGAAATGACCGAGGAATAGAACGCCGGTTCGAACAGCTTGTGTTCGAGCATCATCCGCCAGTCGCCGGGCAGCGCGGCATAGACCTCCGCCGCCGCGTCGAGATAGCGGTCGAGACTGCGGGCTAGGTCCTGCTGGCCGGGGAAGTTGGTGCCGTCGCCCACCCATACCGTGAGCGCGGTGGAGCCGAGCTTGCGCCCGATCTCGATGCATTCGATGTTATGTTCCACCGCTTGCGCGCGGGTCTTCGCATCGGTCGAGGACAGCGAGCCTGTGGCGTATGTATGCGCCTGCCCCGGCTGGTCCTGGAACGTGTTGGAATTGATCGCATCGAAGCCGAGGCCGAGGCTTTCCGCCTCTTCGCGCAAGGCGCCGTAATCGCTCACCTTGTCCCACGGGAAATGGGTCGAAACACGCGGCGTCGAACGGCCGAGCTGGTTGATGACGGCGCAGTCTTCCAGCTTTTCGTGGATATCGGTCGGCTCGCCCGCCAGCGGGAACTTGGCGAAGCGCGTGCCGCCCCGGCCCGCGCCCCAGCTCGGCACCGCGACGGTAAAGCGCTTGACGCGCTCCTTCACCGCGTCGGCATCGACCCCGCGCCGGGCTAGCCGGCGGGAAAGCGCGGCGTAATCTTCTTCGAGGCCGGCCGCTTCGCGCGCGTTGGCTTCGGCGATCAGTTCTTCGGACAGGGGCAGGGACTGGCTCATGATGGGATCACTTGTCTTGGGATGGGGTGAGGAAACCGTGCATCGCCATCCAGGCGACGAACTGGTCGAGCATCAGGGTCGTGGTGGTATCCGGTCTGCCGAGGCCGAAGCCGTGTCCGCCCTTTTCGTAGGCGTGAACTTCGACCGGCCGTTTTGCTGCGCGCCAGGCGTTTGCGACGGCAAAGCCCTTGTTACCGAATAGCGGGTCGTCCATCGCCAGTGCATCGAACATCGGCGGGGCATCTTCCGGAACGGCTATTTCGGTCTGAGGACCATAGATATAGCCGAAGAAATCGGGGCGCTGTTCCGGTTGGCCTTTCATTACCGTGTCGAGCGCGGTGATCGCCCCGGCGGAAAAGCCGATCATCCCGACTCGATCTGGATCGACGTTCCATTCACCTGCCCGCGCGCGGACCATGGCGAGGGCAGCAAGGCCATCCTCGGTTGCCGCAGGATCGAGCGTCCCGGGGTCGCCCGGAATTCCTGCGGCTCCTGCCGACATCGCCTTCATCATGAACGGCATGAATTCCCTGTCGGCAGGCGGCGTTTCGAGCAGGCGATATTTCAACAGGAAGGCGGCGATGCCACGGTCGGCAAAGGCTTTGGCCACACGCCAGCCTTCGTTTTCCATTGCCAGCATCATGAAGCCGCCGCCCGGCGCGACGATTACGGCGGCACCGGTCGCCTTGCCTGGAGCAGGCAGGTAAGGCGTCAGGGTCGGGTGGGTGACGTTGCGCACCACCAGTTCGCGCCCCATGAACTGCGTCCAGTTTTCGCTCGATGCCTTGCCCGGGGTGTCCTTGCCGTAAAGCGGGATGCCTTCGGGCTCGTCGGGCAGCGCAATTGCGGATGCAGCGGGTGTGGATGCCACGACCGGCGATGCCGCAAGCGCCATGGCAAGACCCAGTGCCGCGAATAGACGTCCGATCATGTGCCTCTCCACCCGGTCATGCGGGTCAGCGCGTAAATGCCTGCGCGTTGCCCGCATCGACATTGATCATGTTGCCGGTCGATTTTGCCGAAGCATCGCCAGCAAGGAAATAGACCGCTTCGGCGATGTCTTCCGGCAGCACGTCGCGCTTCAGCATCGAGCGCTGGCGGTAGTGTTCCTCCAGTTCCCGGCCCGGGTCGATCCCGTGGGCCCCGGCGCGTTCCTTGCGCCAGTCACCGTCCCAGATCTTCGATCCGCGGATCACCGCATCGGGGTTTACCGTGTTGACGCGAATGCCCGAAGGCGCGCCTTCGAGCGCGAGACAGCGGGCGAGGTGGTTCGCCGCCGCCTTGGCCGAGGCATAGGCGCTGGCGTTGGTCGCCGCCGCCACGCCGTTCTTCGAACCGATGAAGACGATGCTGGCCCCGCCTTGATCCTTCATCCGCTTCATCAGCGGGAAGGCTGAACGGGCGGTGAGGAAATACCCTTGTGCCAGGACGTCGTAATTGCGGTGCCACAGTTCAACCGTGGTTTCCTCGATCGGGGCGGACGAAGCAATGCCGGCATTGGCGACCAGCACGTCGAGCCCGCCGAATTGACGCGCACATTCGTCGAACGCGGCCTGGACCTGCGCTTCGTCGGTCACATCGCACACAGTCGCGCGGACCACGTCCTTGCCGAACTGCTTGGCGAACCCGGCGCACACTTCCTCCACCGTATCGGCGGCGCGGTCGGCCAGCATGACGCAGGCCCCTTCGGCCAGCAGCCGTGCGGCAGTGGCTGCACCGATCCCGCCGGCCCCGCCAGTGATCAGCGCGATGCGCCCGACCATCGGCTTGGGCGCGGGCATGCGCTGGAGCTTGGCTTCCTCGAGCAGCCAGTATTCGATGTCGAAGGCTTCCTGCTCGTCGAGCGCGACATAGTCGCCGATCGCCTCGGCCCCGCGCATCACGTTGATCGCGTTGAGGTAGAATTCCCCGGCAAGGCGAGCGGTGGTCTTGTCGGTCGCGAAAGTGATGCGGCCGACGCCCGGCACCAAGACCACGACCGGGTTGGCATCGCGCATCGCCGGGCTGTTTGGCCGTTTGCAACGTTCGTAATATGCCGCGTAGAGATCGCGGTAGTCGGCGATCTTCTGCGCAAGATAGGCATCGTCCTGCAATTTCGCCGGATCGAGTGTGAGCGGTGCGATCTTGGTGCGCAGGAAGTGATCGGGGCAGCTCGTGCCCAGCGCCGCCAGCCGTTCGAAGTGGGCCGAGCAGACGAATTCCATCGTCGCCGCATCGTCCGAATAGTGGCCGAGCTTGCGGCGTGCGCCGGTCATCAGCCCGCGCAGGCGGGGCATCAAGTCAGCTACGATGGCGGCGCGGTCCTGGCTGGGAGAAAGGACCGCGCCGCCAAAGGCCGGTGCCCCGGCAAGCTTGGAGTTGAGGTAGTCCGCCGCATCTGCGATGAGCTGGACCGTGTGGTCGTAACAAGCCCGGGCACTATCGCCCCAGCAGATGATCCCGTGCCCGGCGAGCATCACGCCTTCGAGCTGCGGATGCGCCGCGACATAGTCGCGCAGCTGCACGGCGAGCGTGTAGCCCGGCCGCTTCCAGCCGAGCCAGCCGATCTTTCCGCCCCAGATCTCCCGCGTCGCCGCCTCGCCGCCCGAGGAGGCCGCAAGCGCGATGATCGCGTCGGGATGGACGTGATCGACATGCCTGAACGGCAGCAGCGAATGCAGCGGGGTGTCGATCGAGGCCGCGCGGCCGTTGAGGTTGAAAGTGCAGTGCGGGAGGAAGCCGACCATCTTGTCGTCGTCCTGCTCGCCGCCGTAATGCCTCTCGAGGCCGAGAAGCTTTTCCTGGTAGAGGGTGGCGAAGCCGTCGAGCTTCATCGAGCCGATGTCGCCGCCCGAACCCTTGACCCACAGCACTTCGACCTCCCCGCCGGTGAGCGGGTCGGTCTCGACAATCTTGGCCGAAGTGTTGCCACCGCCGAAATTGGTCACCGTCAGGTCCGAGCCGAGCAGGTTTGAACGGTAGAGCAGCAGTTCGGCCTCGCTCTTGCCGGCGGCGGCCGATTCGTCCCAGCGATTCGCGGGAATGGCGAAAGGAATGGCCTCTCCGGCCAAGGGAGCGTGCATATTCATGAGTGGCGCTGTAGCATTTCCCCTTTGCATAAACAATCATTTTCGCTAATAGGTAATCATTATCGCGTGAACATGTGCAATTTTGGGAGGTTGGACTGACACAAGGCACCACCATCGTCGTCGATATCGGCAAGACGCTGGCCAAGGTGAGCCTGTGGTCGGCGGACGGGCGCATGCTAGACCGGCAGGCGCGCCCCAATACCGGTCCGGTGGAAGGCGGGATCGCCCGGCTCGACGCCGACGGGATCGCCGCCTGGCTGCCCAAGGCCATGGCGCGCTATGCCGACCATCCGGTCGGCGCGGTGGTGCCAGTGGCCCACGGCGCGGGCGTGGTGGCGCTCAAGCACGGTAACCTCGCCTTCCCACCTTACGACTACGAAGCCGAACCGCCCGCCGACGTCATGGCTGCCTACCGGGCCCAGCGCGACGCCTTTGCGCAAACCGGATCGCCCGCGCTGCCCGCCGGGCTCAATTTCGGTGCCCAGCTTCACTGGCAGGAAGAGCTGCACCCCAGCCTGCTCGACGGCGCTATGCTGCTCCCCTGGGCGCAGTACTGGGCCTGGGTCCTGTCCGGCACGGCAGTGAGCGAAGTGACCAGCCTCGGCTGCCATTCGGACCTCTGGTGTCCGGCGGACGGTACGTTCTCCCCCATGGCACAGCGCCGGGGCTGGGCCGACAAGTTCGCCCCGCTCGCCGGAGCGGGGGACGTCATCGGTACGCTGCGGCCCGGCCTCGCGAAGATGACCGGCCTGTCCGAATTCGTGCGCGTACATGCGGGCCTGCACGATTCCAACGCCGCCCTGCTCGCCGCGCGCGGCTTTCCCGAAATCGCGGGAAACGAGGCAACGGTCCTTTCCACCGGCACCTGGTTCATTGCCATGCGCCTGCCTGCCAGCCCGGTGGACACCGCCAGCCTGCCCGAAGCGCGCGACTGCCTCGTCAATGTCGATGCCTATGGCCAGCCGGTGCCCTCCGCACGGTGGATGGGCGGGCGCGAGATCGAAACCCTGATCGAACTCGACACGCGCCAAGTCGACATCAAGCCCGACCAGCCCGCACTGTTGGCCGCCGTGCCCGGCCTGCTGGAGGCAGGCACCCTCCTGCTACCCGGCTTCTCCCCCGGATTCGGCCCGTTTCCCAACGGCACAGGGCGCTGGGTCAACGCTCCGGAGGACTGGTACGCGCGCCGTGCCGCCGTCTGTCTCTATGCCGCGCTGGTCACCGACGCCTCGCTCGACCTGGTCGGATCGCAGGATCGTCTGCTGGTCGAGGGCCGCTTTGCCGAGGCCGAAGTCTTCGTCCGCGCGCTTGCCGCATTGCGCCCGGATACGACGGTCTATGTCGCCAACGCGCACAACGATGTCGCTTTCGGCGCGCTGCGCCTGATCGACCCGGCGCTGGAACCGGCCGGTGAACTGCGCCGCGTCGAACCGCTCGCCGGCGGCCTTTCCGCCTATCGCAACGCTTGGCGGACCGCCATGGAAAGTGTGCCCGCATGACCCGCTGGCTCGTCTTGCTCGCCGCGCTGTTCCTGCCATTGGCCGCACAAGCGCAGGAAGCCGCGCCGTCGCCCGAACAGGCGCTCGCCATTTCACTCGGCACCGGGCCGGTGCCCGGCGCGCTAGGGCCGGAGATGTGGAGCGGCAAGCCTGGCGACCTTTCCGTGCGCAACACCGTCGAGGCAACGCTGCTGCCGGTGCTGCCCGAGCGAGCCAATGCCACTGGCGAGGCCGCGATTATCGCGCCGGGCGGTGCGTTCTATACTCTGTCCTACGACCACGAGGGCACGCGCGTGGCCCACGCCCTGGCCGAGCGCGGGATCGCCGCCTTCGTCCTCAAGTACCGGGTGCGGCCCACCCCGCGCCAGATGCCCGAATTCGGCAAGGTCATGGTCAAACAGAT
>JAQVEQ010000026.1 GCA_028697875.1 Novosphingobium sp.
CCGCCCTGGGGGACGATGGATACGCCGTGTTCGCCGCACAGGCGGACCAGTGCCGACACTTCTTCCGCCGACCCGGGGGAGGCCATGGCCAGCGCCGCGCCGTGGTACACGCCGCGCCAGTCGGTCAGCCAGGGTTCGATCAGTTCGCTATCGCGAGTGAAGCCGCGCGGGCCGAGCAGGACTTCGGCCTTTTCGAGGAAGACGCCGAAGTCCATATGTGCAGTAACGGTCAGGGTCATGACCGGCCGCCTATGCACCTGCGGGCCTGCCATTGCCAGTCTTTGCATATTCGGCATAGCAGGTTAAGCCGCCATTCAAGCGTCGCGCCTAATGCATCGGAAGGTGTGGTTCCGATGCTGCGCGCGATAGTACCGATCCAGGGAGCTTGTATTCTCTTCGCATGAACAGCCTGGCTGCCTTGCTAGTTCCTCTCATGATGCTGACCGCACCGGCGAGCCTGTCTCCCGAGCGGGGCGGGATGCCCGGCCCGGACAGGGCGGGGTTTGCGCCGGCGCCGGAAGCGGACGAGCCGGATGCCGGTGACGCCCAGGGCATTGCGCCTGTCTGGCGCGAGCTGTCCGGTTCCTTCCGCCCGCAAAGCCAGAATCAGGTGAGGATCGAGCAGCGGGTCATCATTCGCATCGCGCCGCGCAGGCCCTCGGTCGCGCCGGACATCTTGAGCGACTTGCCCCAAGGGGAAGTCGCCCCCCAGTACGAAGAGCGCAAGATGGGCAAGTGCGTGCCGATCAAGGGCATCGCCGGGGTTCAGGCCAACAGCGACAATCGCCTGCTGTTGTTCCTTCGCGACCGGCGGATTGTCGCGATCAACCTGGAGAAATCGTGCCGGGCGCGCGATTTCTATTCCGGTTTCTATGTCGAGCCCAACGAAGACGGCCTGTTGTGCGTCGGGCGCGACAAGCTCCATTCGCGTTCCGGCGCGAATTGCGATCTGGACAGGATGCGGCAGCTCGTTCTCGTCAGGCGTTGACGGCTCCGCGCGGCGGCGACGCGGCTCTTTTCTTGACTTTTGGCCCCGCATCGGCAAAGGCCGCGGCGAAATCGCACGCGGGTGGATTACCTGTCCCGTTGCGCGGTTCGACGGCCGGATAACGGCCGCCTCAATCCGGACAATCAGGACGCCTATGAAATTTGCCGATCTCGGCCTGTCTGACGAATTGCTGCAAGCGGTGGAAGAGGCCGGCTATACGGAGCCGACCCCGATCCAGGCGCAGGCGATCCCGCAAGTCCAGATGATGAAGGACCTGATCGCGATCGCGCAGACGGGCACGGGCAAGACCGCCAGCTTTGTGCTGCCGATGATCGACATTCTCGCCCATGGCCGCCGCCGGGCGCTGATGCCGCGTTCCCTGATCCTGGAGCCAACCCGCGAACTCGCTGCCCAAGTGGCGGAAAACTTCGACAAGTATGGCAAGAACCATGACCTGAAGATGGCCTTGCTGATCGGCGGCGTGCAGATGGGCGATCAGGTCAAGGCGCTGAACGAGGGCGTCGACGTGCTGATCGCCACGCCCGGCCGCCTGATGGACCTGTTCGAACGCGGCAAGATCCTGCTCACCGGCTGCGACCTGCTGGTGATCGACGAAGCGGACCGGATGCTCGACATGGGCTTCATCCCGGATATCGAGACGATCTGTTCGAAGCTGCCGGTCAACCGTCAGACGCTGCTGTTTTCGGCGACCATGCCGCCGCCGATCAAGAAGCTGGCCGACAAGTTCCTGTCCAACCCGAAATATATCGAGGTTGCCCGCCCGGCCACTGCCAACACCAATATCGCCCAGCACAAGGTCTTCGTGCACGCGCGCAAAAAGCGCGAGGCGCTGCGCGAGCTGTTGCATACGGACGACGTGAAGACCGCGATCGTCTTCGCCAACCGCAAGACCACGGTGCGCGAGCTTGCCAAGAGCCTGAAGTCCCATGGTTTCGCCGTTGGCGAGATCCATGGCGACATGGACCAGAGCGCGCGTATCGCGGAACTCGACCGCTTCAAGCAGGGCGACATCAATATTCTGTGCGCGAGCGACGTCGCCGCGCGCGGGCTGGACATCAAGGGCGTCAGCCACGTGTTCAACTTCGATACGCCGTGGCACCCGGACGATTACGTCCACCGCATCGGCCGCACGGGCCGCGCCGGGGCGACCGGCCGCGCGTTCACTTTCGTCACGAACGAAGACGCCGAAGCGATCGCCAACGTCGAAAAGCTGACGGGCATGGAAATTCCGGTCTTCGCGCTGTCGCCCGAGGACGAGGAAGTCGTGCGCGAGGAAAAGCCGCGCCGCCAGGAACGCAGCCACCGCGAGGAAAAACCGAAGCGGGAACGCGAAGAGCGCAAGCCACGGCCCGAACGCAAGCCCGCCGCCCGCCGCCGCGAGCCGGTGGTGGACAATGAGCCGGACGACGGCTGGAACGTGCCGGTTCCCGGCTTCCTCAGCGTTTCGCTGGGCTGATCCGGGGCGCCGTCCGCTGGCGCTCCTTTCAACCCGAAACAGGCATTCTCACAGCACCTCGTCCATCGCGTGCAGTGCGATGGCGTGGTTGAGGATGATGTCCTTGCGCGTGTTCTGGGTGTGGTCGTCGCTCCTGCGGTAATCCTCGATCGACTGGCGCAGCTTGGCTTCGTCGAAGATGCCCAGTTCGGCGATCTTTGCCGATGACAGCCACTTGTCGATCAGCTTGTTGATTTCCGCCGTCTTGGCCGCGTCGGTATGCGCGGGCGGGGCCATGAAGGCGAACTTCTCGCGCTTGTAGAGCACTTCGGGCAGAACGTGCTTCATCGCCTCGCGCACGACCCATTTCTCGATCCCGTCTCGGATGCGCACGTGCGGCGGGATGCGCATGGCCAGTTCCGCCACGTGGTGGTCGAGAAAGGCCGGACGGCTTTCGAGGCTGTTGGCCATGTCGACCCGGTCGCCGCCCCAGTTGAGGATCTGGCCTTCGAGCATGGTCTTGATCCACGAATACTGGACCTTGTCGAGCACGTGGCGTCCATCCAGCATCGTGCGATCAAGGCTGTAGGCGATGGCCGCGACGGGATCGTAATCGCCCAGCTTGGCCTTGAATTCTTCGGACAACAGCGGTTTCACGCGTTCGAGCACCAGTATCCACGGCTGGATCCAGCTGGGTGTGAAGCCCATCACTTCCTCGAACGCGGGGTGGCTGATCTGCTGTTCGGCCAGCACCGAGCCGGAGAAGATCGCGTTGCGTTTCTTCATCTCGTCGCCCGCGCCGGTTTCGGCGTAGGCGGGATCGTGCAGGAACAGGTCGGCCTTGAACTGGGCATAACCGCCGAACAGCTCGTCCGATCCTTCGCCGGTGATTACGACCTTGTAGCCGACCTCGCGCACGTGCTTGCTCATCAGCATCTTGGCGACGCCGAGCGTGTTGTAGAACGTGCGTTCGGAGTAGTGGACGGCGTCCTCGAAATTCCGGCCATAGAGGTCGGTCGCCTTGATCCGGAGGATATCCTGGTCTGCGCCGGCCTTTTCGGCCATTTCAGTGGCGATGTGGGCTTCGTCGTAACGGTCGTCGTCGAAGCTGATCGTGAAGGCCTTGACCGGCGATTGCTGGATTGCCGCGGCCATGCCGAGGATCGAGCAACTGTCGATCCCGCCGGACAGATAGCACGCGACCGGCACGTCGGCTTCCAGGCGGAAGGCGATGGATTCGACAAGGGCCTGGCGGACATTCTCGATATGCTCTTCGTCCGGCAAGTCATCGTGCTTGCCGTCGAGCGGGAACTCGGCATCCCAATAGCGGCGCTCTTCCAGTTCGAAGCCGTCACCCTTGCGCGAAACGATCAGCATGTGGCCGGGCTTCAGCGCATGGATGCCTTCGTAAAGCGTCATCCCCGGCACCATGACTTGCATCATCTGGTGCAGCTGCGCCTTGGGGCACATCGTGCGCGGCACGGCCGGGTGGGCCAGTATGGCCTTCATTTCCGAAGCCCAGAAGAACCCCCCGTCGCCCACATGGTAGAACAGCGGGCGGATGCCGAAGCGGTCGCGGACGAGGATCAGTTGGTCCTTTTCCTTGTCGAAGATCGCGAAGGCGAATTCGCCGCGCAGGTGCTCCATGAAATCGAGCCCGTGCTTGCGGTAGAGCTTGAGCGCGATCTCGCTGTCCGACTTGGTGTTGAAGGAAAAGCCATCGGTGCGAAGCAAGCCGCGCAGCCGCTTGTAGTCGTAGAACTCGCCGTTAATTGTGCCGACGAGGCCGCCGGTGCCGTCATCTTCGCGCCCGAAGATCGGCTGGTCGCCGGCATTGAGGCCGATGATCGACAGGCGGGTGTGGATCATGGCGAGGCCGCGATCTTCCGCGAGGTGAAACCCGCGTCCGTCCGGCCCGCGATGATAGAGCGTGTCGGCCATTTTCTCGGCCAGGGCCATGCTGGCGTTTTGGGGGGCGTTTGGGCTCCACAGCCCGGCAATACCGCACATATCGGGTCGGTCCTTGTTCGTAAGACGTGGCGGGTCAGGCGAGGAAAGTGCTGGGCACGACATCGCGCACCCGGCCGCAGATCGACAGCAGCAGCGCCTGCCTGATCCACACGGCCCCGTCGGCCTGGTTGAAATAGAGGTTGTGGGGCGATTCATCGAGGTCGACCCCCAGTTCATCGCCGCGCGCCAGCGGGTGCAGGATCACCGTGTCGGGCTTGAGCTTGCTTTCGCCGTCGAGCGCGAATTCCCCGCCATAATGGCGATACCCGTCGCCGATGAAGGCGATCGCGTTCATGTAGATCACGTCGAGGTATTCGAGGCTCTGCTTGAGGTTCTGGGAAAAATCGATCCCGATCGGGCTGGCGTTGGTCAGCTCGCGGATTTCGTCGCCTAGCGGATCGGCCATCTCGGAGAAGATGGTGATGTGGTTGATATTTTCCGGGAACAGCAGCGCGAGCGTGAGGAAGCTCTTCACCGTGCGCATGTTGCCCGGCGTGCCGATGATCCCGATGTTGAGGCGGAACTTTTCCGGCAGCTGGCCGAAGGCGATTTCCGGGCACCACTTGAGCAAGGCGTACCAGTCGGCCAGCGCTTGCGTGGGGTGTTCGTCCGAACCGTTGCCGCCGTTTATCAGCGGGATCTTGAGGTATTCGGTCAGTTCCTGGATCGCGCGCTGTTCGGTGTGGCGGACCACGACGACATCGGCATAGGAATTGAACATCTGCCCGATGTCGCGCATCGATTCACCCTTGGCGACGCCGGTCGTCTTGGCATCGGCCACGCTGATCGTCTTGCCGCCGACGCGCAGCATGGCGCTTTCGAACGACAGGCGCGTGCGCGTGCTCGGTTCGAAGAAGGCGGCGGCAAGGATCTTGTCTTCCAGCGCGTGGCCCGCCGGGAAGCGGCCGAGCTGGAGATAGGCGGCCAGCTTGGCCAGTTCGACGAGCAGTTCCTTGTCGAACAGCGTGGCGGACAGCACCGAGCTGTGATGCAGCCGGTCCAGCACCGTGGCCTGCAATTTGGGCGATTTTGCGAGGAAACTGGCCGGGTTCGGCCGGTTGCCGATAATGCCGTCCTTGCGCTCCGGATCGGCCTCGTGCTCGACCTGCGATGCCGAGAGCGTCACCAGACTTCTCCCCGCACGAGGTCTTTCACAAGGAAGGCGGAGAGCCCGATGGCCGAAATGGCGCACCAGACAAGCGAGCCGTAGATCAGAATGCCAAGAAAGCCGGTGGAGAATGTCATGCTGTCTCTTTCAGCTTGGCCCAGTCGAACCGGGACTTGGAAAGCCGGGCGCAGGCCAGCACCCAGACCATGGATACGGCTGTGGCGACCAGGGCCCCCACGTAAAAGCCGATCGCGAAATAGCAGGCGAGGCCGGCGCCTGCGCCCAGAAGCATCCCCCCGACCGCCCCGGCGCTATTCGCGCGGCGCCAGTAGAGGCCGGTGACGATCGGCCAGATCATTGCCCCGACCAGCGGGCCGGCGAAGAAGAGAACGCTTGCCAGCGTGCCGATGCGGGGCAGGCAGACCGCCCAGGTGAACACACCCAGGGCCAGTGTCACATATTGGGCCATCGATTTCAAACGGGCGGGAGTGGCGGCCGGGCGGAACATCCGCCGGTAGATGTCCTCGGTCAGCAGGTCGGAGGTCGCTGCCAGCAGGCTGTCGATGCTCGAGGCAAGCGAGCAGAACACGATCACGAAGATCGCGACGGCCCCCGCTTCGCCCAGTACCTGGGCGACGACCAGCGGCCCGACCATGTCGGACGCGGGCACCGCGACATTCAGCGCGCCGGAGGCCAGGGCGATGAATCCGGCCGCGATCAGCACCGGGAACCAGACGAGGCCGCCCAGGGCGAAGGCCTTGCCGCCCACTCCATCGCGATAGGCGAAGGCGCGGCTCCACCAGACGTTGTTGTGGAACACTTCGCCCAGGCCGAACAGCAGGTTGTTGAAGATCGCCATTATCGCGGCGGGAAAGAGCATGTCGAGCAGGGCTGGGCGTTCGGCCGAGAGATTGGCGTGGATTTCCGCGATCGAGACGTGGGACAGGACCGCAAAGCCGACGATCACGATACCGACGATGATAATCAGGCTCTGGATGAAGTCGGTGCCGATGACGGCCGCCAGCCCGCCGCGCATGGTGTAGGCCACGCACACGCCGAGGATCACTGTCATGCCCCAGGCATAGGGAATGCCGGACAGGGCATTGAGCAGGATACCGCCGGCCATGGCCATGGAAACCAGCCAGGTCAGCGAATAGAAGAGAGTGAAGACGAGGAAGATCCCCCAAGCCCCCCGGCCATAGCGCAGGCGGAAGAAATCGCCGCTGGTATAGCCATGCGGCATCAGCGCGCGGATGCGCCCCGCCATCGGCGCGAACAGCAGCAGGCCGAATGAAGCGGTGGAATAGGCGAGCATTCCCCACACGCCGAGCTGGAGCGCGAATTGCGGTGCCAGCATCGTGGTATTGGACGTGATCCAGGTCGCCGCCGCCGTGGCCGTTCCCAGCGCGAGGCCGATATTGCGTCCGGCGAGCGCATGGTCCTCGAAGCTCTTGTTGCGGCGTCCCCAGTAGACGCCGAGCCCGATCCACAGCAGGCTGAAAGCCGCGAGCAGGGCCCAGCCGACGTTCGGCGGGAGGAGAGCGTCGGCCTCACTCATCGCGGGCCCCCCGGAAAATGACGGCGACGGTCGACAGGAAGACCAGGGCGCCCAGCCCCGCCAGCCACAGTGCATGTGTCAGCGACTGGTGGGCGACGGTCAGTTTCAGCGGGGCGGACGTTTCACCGCCGCTGCCCTGCAGTTCCAGGTAATAGGTCCCGTCGGCGAGGCCGGAGAGGAAATAGGCCGAATTGCCGCCGGAATAGAGCGTGCGGGCATCGGCGAAATCGGCCTTGCGGGCCAGCTTCAAAGTGACCGCGCCGGTCGCATGCCACTGCATGAGGCTATAGCCCGTATCGCTTGCGACGGGGCCGGGATCGGTGAAGGCGGGGTTTTCTGCACGAAGGGGCGAGGAAAGGGCTGCTATTGCAAGCAGGGGCAGCGCGAACTGCCGTATGAACCGCGCAGGGGCGGTGCTTCGCCTCTTGTGAAAAACGGAAAGACCAAGACGTCGGGAGGCGTTTGGGCGCCTCGGGGCGATATTCTCGCTGGCGAAGAAGATTAGTCGTTTACCGTCCTGCCGGCCGTCCTGCCGGTGCTCTTGCTGGTTCCCTAGAGCTTGCGGTCCCTAACAAATTGATCCTGCGATGTGAACCGGTGGCGTGAACCGATTACCGGCTTGCCGATTGGCTTGCCCGGCACTGTCCGATGTCCGGCTCCGTACATTGTCGCATTCCGGCAGGGTTCATTCCTCCCGAAAGCCGCGGATTTCGGCGTTCTTCGAAGATGGTGCGAGTCTTGCATCCCCGTTTCCAAGGAGATTGGCGATGCATGGCGAAGTGCCTTTCGAAGGGATCAATTTCGGCGACCTGGCCGACGGGATCGATGAATTGCTGCAGGCCGGCGTCCTGGCCCATCGCACCGGCAAGGCAGCCGCGGATGCCTTGTTCCGCGAGGCACTGGCACGCGATCCCGCTGCGTTGCCCACCTATTTCTGCCCCTACAAGATCCACACTTATTCGGACCGGCTGACCGCGCCGGCGGATGCCGCTCGACGGCAACAGGGCGCATAGACGTTGGACACCAGGGGATATTTCGTCGACTGGAACGGGGCCTTGCGCAGCACGTCCGATCCGGGTGAGGATTTCGTGTGCGAAGTCGATGCGGTTTCGCGCTATGTCGCGGTCATGTCCCCCAAGGGCATGCTCGTGCATGAAGCCACATTGTACCGTACGCTCGAAGACATCGCCAAGGCGGGCATCAAGGCGACATTTCTTCCGGGCTCCGTGTCCTGGGGCAAGCCGGATGAGGGGTTTTGACGCACAGGCCGTGCGTCGGGAAAGGGTAAGGAGAACGACCCATGTTTATCGCCATGAACCGCTTCCAGGTGATCCGGGGCGAGGAAGAAGCCTTCGAAACCGTATGGAAAAGCCGGGACAGCTATCTGGACGAGGTGCCCGGCTTCGTCGAATTCCATTTGCTGCGCGGTCCCGAGGCCGAGGACCATACGCTGTTCGCTTCGCACACCGTCTGGCGGTCGAAAGCCGACTTCGAAGCGTGGACCACTTCCGAAGCCTTCCGCAAGGCGCATGCCGGGGCCGGCGGGCACAAGCCGCTCTATCTCGGTCCGCCGAAGTTCGAAGGGTTCGAGGTAATCCAGACCGTCGGCGCCACCAATACTGTCGGCTAGCGGAGGGGACGGATGTCCTCGCTCGTCGAACTCGCTCCGGAGGCCCAGCATTGCCGCTCTATTCGTCCGCACGCGGCCATCCGCGCCTGCGCTAGCGGCATATGGGCTTTCCAATCGGTAATGCCGCGCGCGACGTCTGGATGCTGTGCATGGACGGCGCGCTGGCCGAAGCCGTCCCCGACCCGGCGGCACGGGAGGAAATCTACGCCGCGCTCGCCAAACTGGCCGACTGGATGCGTAACCGGCAGGACGGCGAGGAGGGCTGAGCCCTCTCGCGCGTGGTTCCCCGCTCAGTCCGAGGTAATCATGACCTCGGGATGTTCGTCCGGTTCGTGCAGATGGAGGCCGTCTTCCTCGGTGAGCGTGTCGTCGATCATGCAGATGTCGCCATCGTCGATGACGATGTCGATCGGCTTCAGGTTCTCGCCCTTGCATGGCCCGATGAAGCAGTGGCCCGTTTCGAGATCGAACAGGGCGCCATGCGTGCCGCATTTGAGGAAATTGCCTTCCTCGTCGAGGAATTCGCCGGGGACCGTGTCGAGGCGGTTTCCGGCATGGGGGCAGACGTTCTCGTAAGCATGGAACGCGCCGCCCTTGCGGGTCATCAGAATCGGCCAGGGCTTCATTTCTCCTTCGATCTGGCGCGCGAGCACGAAGCCGCGAACTTCCTCCTCCTGTACTTCCATCGTTTCGCAGATCACGAACAGTTCCGTCATGACAGTCCTCCGTTTCGAGGGGTTGGAAACAGGCCAGCACCGGCTCCGGCACGGAGCGGGCAGCGGGGATGCAATGGGGTGGCGTGGGGCAGGGAGCGCATCGCTCAGGCCGCCTTGCCGAGCTTGCCGGGATCGTATCCTCCCTCGCGCAGCACCCGGTAAGCCGCGTCGCGCCCCAGCATGAGCCGGTAATGGTCGAGCAGGCGCGGCGGCAGCGGCACGTCCGTCATGTCGGCCCAGAATTCGACGTAGAACAGGATCGGGTCCGCGACAGTGAACGCGCCCAGCGCATAGCCTTCGGCATCCAGCATCCCCGCGGCTTCTCCCAGCGCCAGCGCGGCTATCCGGCGGCCTTCCGCCGTGACCTGCGCTGCCTCATCGGGATCGCAGCCATAGGCTTCGGGGACGAAGACCCGCGCGAAGCCCTGTCCGTGGACGGCTTCCGTCACATGGCGCATGATCGCGCGGGCGCGCTCCTGCAGCACCGGGTGGGCGGGCCAGTACCGCCCGCGCCGGCAATTGCGTCCCAGCCACTCGGCGATGGAAAGCAGATCGGTCAGCACGCTGCCGTCCTTGAGCCTCAGACTGGGAATGGTCCCGCGCGGATTGATCGCCAGATATTCGGGCCGGCGGTTCTCCCCGGCCGGGATGTTGACTACCGTGACCTCGAACACTTCCTCGACTTCCTCGAGGATGATGTTCGCGGCGGTCGAGCAGGCGCCCGGCGCCATGTAGAGGCACATGTTGGCCATCATGCCGCTCCCACGCTGGCGCCGCGGCCGTGCCTGTCCAGCAGGAGCAGGTTGGCGGCTGCCTGCTCATGCGTCACGAAGGCCGATCCCGACAGGCCCTGTTCCCGCCAGACAGGGCCGGTGCAGGCGGCGCCGGCCTTGGCCGAAGTTGCCATCCAGGTCTGCGTTTGTTGCAGAGCCGACAGGGTCGCCCGGTCGAGCGTTGGTGAAAATGTCAGGGACGCGACAAGTCGTGGGGGCAATGCCAACACGCAGTAGCGGGCAATCGTCTCGCCATTCCCTTCGCCGGAACACCAGGCGAGACGCACGTGCGCGCCGTCGTCGAACACCGCCTGGACTACATGGCTCAGCCGGATTTCCGTCCCGGAAAGCCGCGCGGCCAGAGCCTCCACAAGCCGCGTCATGCCGCCAGCAAGCCGGTGTGCCTGGTCGTGAATGGGCAGGGGCGGGGTCCGTTCGGGGCCCTTTTCGACATCGCTCATCGACAGGTTTGCGCCTTCGTCCCTTTGCGGGAATGAAGGAATTTCAAGGTGTTGTACAAGTTCAGCGACGAGCGGCTGGCGATGCGGCCAGAACCATCCCGGCCCCAGGTCGACGGCCAGGCCGCTTTCTGCATCGCTTTCGGCCAGGATGCGGCCGCCCAGGCGTTCACGCGCTTCGACGACAAGGACCGAGTGGCCTTGTGCTTCCAGCATTTCGGCCAGTGCAAGGCCGCTCAGGCCCGCTCCGACAATGGCGACATCGTACATGACTTGGCTCCCCGGCACGTTGTGTCGCCACATGCCATGCAAGAACCGGACAATTTGCCGCAGTGGCATGAAACTTGTTTGCCAGAGATCGTTGGAACGGTGCCGGTCGAAGGAAAGTGAGATGCCAGTGCGCGACATCGCGGAAGGGGATTTGCAGGTGCGGGCGCAGGCGGTGCTTGCCTATCACCGGCGGACCAAGCATCGCCCGGATGGCTATGCGGCCGGGCCGGAAACGCTTGACTGGGACGCCCAGCCGTCGCCCTACCGGCATTTCGCGGGTGCTCCGGTCACGCTCCTCCCGCTGGTGTCGGACGGGATCGACGCGCCTTTCGCGGCCTTGACCGGACAACATCGCGTGGCGGCTGCCGCGCCCGATAGCCGCAGTCTCGGGGCGCTGCTCGAACTGTCGTTCGGCCTCGCGGCGATCAAGGAATACGGGCCGGATCGATGGACCCTGCGCAGCAATCCTTCCAGCGGCAACCTGCATCCGACCGAAGCCTATGTCCTGAGCGGCGGCGTTGCCGGGCTGGCGGACGGGGTGCATCACTACCGGCCGGGAGAACATGCGCTGGAGCAGCGCTGCGCTACGCGGCTGGAACGGCCCGGACTGTGGATCGGGCTCAGTTCGATCCTGTGGCGCGAGGCCTGGAAATATGGCGAACGCGCTTTCCGCTATTGCCAGCTCGACATCGGGCACGCCGTCGGCGCGGTTGCGGCGGCCTGCGCCGTGCTCGGCTGGCGGGCGCATCCGGTCCCGGGGATTTGCAGCGGGGCGATCGGGCAATTGCTGGGCCTCGACAGGGCGCAGGATTTCGGACGGGCCGAGCGGGAGGAGCCGGAAGTGCTGCTCCATATCGAAACGGCACCGGAACATGGCAGTCCGGACAACATTCCCGCGCCCGAATTTGCGGGCGAAGCAAGCTGGTCGGGCATTGCGAACCTGCTCGACCCCCATCCCATGTATCGCTGGCCGGTGATCGAGGCGGCAGCCGACGCGAGCCGTGGCGAGGTCGAGAGCATGACGCTCCACGGCGGCGCCCCGGCATTGCCTGCGCCGCAAGCGCGCGCGGCGGACATCATCCTGAAGCGTCGCAGCGCCCAGCGCTATGCGCGCGATCACGTCTTGCCCCGATCCGCCTTTGTGCGCCTGGCGGATTCGGCGGGGCAGCTCCTGAGGGGCACCGGGCTGCAATTGCTGGCCTTCGTGCACAATGTCGAAGGGTTGGAGCGCGGGCTCTATGCGCTGGGCGGCAATGCGGACGGCGAAGCCCGGCTGCGCGCCGCCTTGACCGGCGATTTCGCGTGGCGGGAGCTTGCCGCCATGCCGGAAGTCCCATCGCTCAGGCTGCTGGCCACGGGCGATTTCCGCAAACTGGTGCGTGCCCTGTCCTGCCACCAGGCAATCGCTGCGGACGCTTGCGTGACGTTTTGCATGCTGGCCGAATTCGGCGAAGCGGCAAGCGGCAGGCCGTGGCGCTATCGCCGTCTGCACTGGGAGGCGGGATTGGTCGGGCAGCGTCTCTATCTCGAGGCCGGAGCGCTCGGGCATGACGGTACCGGCATCGGCTGCTTCATGGATGACGAAGTGCACCGCCTGCTCGGGATGACGGACGACACCTTCCAGGTCGTCTATCATTTCGCCTTGGGGCTTGCGATCGCCGACACCCGAATCAGTTCCGCTCCCGCCTATACGGATCGTTTCCGCCGGGAAGCCGATCTGCGCACCTCGTAACGGCCGGTCCCAGGTGCCCGATGCCCTGGAATCGAGGAACCGCCAGGCACCGGGCCCTTCGTGACACCGCAAGATCGCGCCCTCGCGGGGAAGGGCGCGCTCGTCATTTCCACCGGGCGTGAGCCCCCGTTTTTCAAATTTGACAGGCGCCTTGTCGAATCGGTAAGGATGTCTTACCATAAGGCAATCTTACTAAATCATCAGGTTCGAGAGGAGAGACATGGTCCGAGAAGCGAGGGAGGGGCAGTACAGGACCCAGGTATTGATCGTAGGGGCGGGCATGGTCGGCATGACGGCCGCACTGGATCTGGCGCAGCGGGGCGTTGATGTCCTGATCGTGGAGAAGGGCCCGCTTGAGCGGCCTATGGTGCCGCGGGCCAACCATCTTTCCGCGCGCACGATGGAAATCTTCCATCGCCTCGGCATTGCCGGCAAGGTCCGTGCAAAGGGCCTGCCCGATGATTTCGCCAATGACGTGGTCTTCGTCACCGGCATGAGCCACGGCCACGAATTGGCCCGCCTGCGGATACCAAGCCGCGAGAAGCGCTTCAACAGCGTCGGCTATATCGATTCCCACTGGCCGACGCCGCAGCCGGCCCATCGCTGCAACCAGATGTATTTCGAGCCGGTCGTGCGCGAAGAGGTCCTGGCCAATCCGCGTATCACAACGATTTTCGATGCCCAGATCGCCGATTTCGAACAGGACGCGGATGGCGTGACGGCCAAGGGCGTCGACGAGGACGGCGCATCGTTCGAAGTCCGCGCGGATTACCTTGTCGGCTGCGATGGCGGCAGCTCGACCATCCGCAAGAAGATAGGGGCGGTGTTCGAAGGTGTGGATGTCATCTCCCGCAATCGCATGGCGTTGATCCGTGCGCCGCAACTGCTCGGCAGGCTGGTGATGGAGCCCGCCTGGATGACCTGGTTCATCCGTCCCGAAGGGCACGGCACGGTTCATGCCATCGATGGCAAGGAACTGTGGTGTTTCCACTGCAACTTGCCCGATGGCGAGGAAGACTTCGAAGAGCTCGATCGCGACCGGATCATCCAGTCGGTGATCGGTACAGATATCCCTTACGAGATCGTCCATACCGAGGATTGGTACGGCCGCCGCCTGATCGCCAGCAGCTTTGCCGAGGGGCGGGTGTTCCTGGCCGGCGATGCCGCGCACATCTGGATCCCGATGGCGGGTTACGGAATGAACGCCGGGGTTGCCGATGTGACCAATCTGACATGGAAGCTGGCGGCGGTTGAAAACGGCTGGGCCGATCCGGCTATCCTCGACAGCTATGCACTGGAACGCCGCCCGGTGACGACGCAGGTCTCCAAGCACGTCGCCAAGCTCGCAGTGGTCAATTACGGCGTCGAATTGCGCAAGGACCCGCCGCCTGCGCTGTTCGAGGAAGGATCTGCGGGCGATGCCGAACGGGCCAAGGCGTCGCAGTTCCTGATCGACGCGAACATGGGCCAGTTCAATTGCGCGGGCCTCAATTTCGGGGCGGTTTACGAGTCCGGCATTGTCGTGCCCGATGGCGAGGATGCCCCGCCGTTCGAATTGGCCGATTATGTGCCCTCGACCGTTCCGGGCTGCCGAACCCCCTATTTCACGCTGGCGGATGGCGCTTCGCTCTACGACCAGATGGGGCTCGGCTTTACTTTGCTGCGCACCGATCCGTCGGTGGACGTGGGACCGGTTGTCGCCGCAGCCGGACAGCGCGGGGTGCCTTTGACCGTGCTCGATATCGACGCGGTGCAGGCCGGGGGCCTGTACGATCACAAGCTGGTTCTCTCGCGGCCCGACCAATACGTCGCGTGGCGCGGTGACGCGGTTCCCGAAGATGCGCTTGCCCTGATCGATACCGTGCGCGGTGCCCGGCCGGGGGCGGCGCAGGGACAGGGCGGTTCCGCATCCATGGCCGCAGTCGAATAGAGGGAGAGGGGACGATGGGAAGCCAACCGAAGTTGCGGATCGAAGCCGAGGGGATCAACGGCCTGTGGCCGATCCTGTGCACGCCGGCCAAGGACAACGCGTCCGACTGGTCGCAGTCCGACACTGTCGATCTCGACGAGACGGCCCGCGTGGTCGAGGCGCTGATCGAGGCCGGAGTCGACGGGCTGCTCAGCCTGGGCACTTATGGCGAGGCGCACAGCCTGCTGTGGGAGGAGAAGAAGGCCTTTGTCGGCTGCATTCTCGAAACCATTCGCGGACGTATCCCGTTCTTCGCCGGGAGCACTGCGCTCAACACGCGCGAGGTCGTGGCGCAGACGCGCGCGTTCCATGAAATGGGCGTGTCGGGGACGATGCTCGGCGTGCCCATGTGGTGCAAGGCGGATCTCGGCACTGCGGTGCAGTTCTATCGCGACGTGACCGAGGCCTGCCCCGACACGGCGCTGGCGATCTATGCCAATACCGAGGCTTTCAAGTTCGAGTTCGGCCGCCCGTTCTGGGCCGAGATGGGCAAGCTGCCGCAGGCGGTGGCGTGCAAGTATCTCGGTATCGGGATGCTGGCGACCGACCTGGAACTGGCGCCGCGTCTCCGCTTCCTGCCGACTGAGGCGGACTACTATGCCGCCGCGCGGATCGATCCCGAACGGATGACGGCCTTCTGGTCGAGCGGTTCGCTCTGCGGCCCGGCGACCCAGCTGGCCTTGCGCGACCGGGTTGCCGAAGCCAGACGCACTGGCGACTGGGCACCGGCCAGGGAAGTTGCGGGCAAGATCCGTGCGGCCGATGTCGGCCTGTTCCCCAAGGGTGAATTCTCCGAATTCTCCAAGTTCAATGTGGGCCTCGAAAAAGGCCGCATGAATGCCGCCGGCTGGATGAGGGCCGGGCCGTCGCGTCCCCCTTATCACGTGGTTCCGCCGGAATACCTCGAAGGGGCGCAACGGTCGGGGCGCGCATTCGCCAAGCTGCACGAGGAATTTTCGGCACGAAAGGCCGTCAAGGCAGCCTGAGGGCGGCTGTCCGCCCCGGCGGCAATGCGCGCGTGCCCCTTTCACGCGCGGCGCCGGGGCGGACCATCGCCGGGGGAGGAGACAGAAAGATGTCGATAATGCTCGATAACGACCGCAAGGCGCAGCTTGCCCATCTCTATGACGAGATGCGGCCCGAGCACCTCTATCCCTTGTGGGAAGTGCTGGCGAAGCTGGTGGTGCCGCAACCGCAATCGCCGGCCGAGCCGGCGCACTGGTCGTATGATACGATCCGTCGCCATCTGCTGCGCTCGGGCGACCTGATATCCGCCGAAGAAGCCGAGCGGCGGGTGCTGATCCTCGAGAATCCCGGCCTGCCGGGCCAGTCGGCGATCACGCCCCGGCTCTATGCGGGGCTGCAACTGATCCTGCCGGGCGAGATCGCGCCGTGTCACCGGCACAGCCAGTCGGCGTTGCGCTTCGTGATGGAAGGGGAAGGCGCCTATACCGCCGTCGATGGCGAAAAGGCCTTCATGAACCCGTTCGATCTGATCCTCACGCCGAACGGGCGCTGGCACGACCATGGCCATCCGGGCAAGGGGCCGATGATCTGGCTGGATGGGCTCGACATTCCGCTCGTGCGTTATTTCGACGCCGGTTTCGCGGACCGGCTGGAGGAGCCGACTTTCCCCGAACAGGCTGCGCCGGGCAGCACGCGCATGCGCTTTGGGCGCAATATGCGTCCGGTCCGCTCCGCAGCCGCCGCCACTGATGTGAGGGGCGTGCCACTGTTCCACTATCCGTATGCCGAGTGGTCGGAGGCGCTGGCCGCGCTGGCGGGGCATGAAACCCCTGATCCATGGTTCGGCCATGCGCTCGAATTCCTCAACCCGGCGGACGGCGGGCCGGTCATGCCGACCATTTCCGCAGGCGTCCGCCTGCTGCCCGCAGGGTTCGAGACCGGCCTCCGCCGCTCGACCGAAGGAGCGGTCCATGTCGTGGTCGAAGGCAGCGGGGAAGTGGAAATCGACGGCGAAACCATGGCGCTCGAGCAAGGCGATATCGTCGTCGCTCCCAGCTGGAGCTCCACCCGCTGGCGAGCCCGCAAGCGCCTGGGCCTGTTTGCCTACTCCGACCGGGGTGTTCTCGAAAAACTCAATCTTTTCAAGGAATCGTTTGAATGAGCGTTCTGTTCGATCCCCTGCCGCCGGTGTTGATTCCGACAGCGGACGGGAATGACTATCCCGTCCGCCGTATCTTCTGCGTCGGACGCAATTATGCGGAGCACGCGCGCGAAATGGGCTTCGATCCCGATCGCGAGCCGCCGTTCTTCTTCACCAAATGGCCGGAAACGGTCATCCGCTCGGGCGGTGTGGTGCCTTATCCGCAAGCGACCGATAACTTCCATTACGAGGTCGAACTGGTCGTGGCGATCGGCAAGAGTGGCCGCGCCATCCCCGTGGAACAGGCGCTGGACCATGTCTGGGGCTATGCCGTGGGGCTCGACATGACGCGGCGCGACCTCCAGCTCGAAGCACGCGGCAAGGGCCGTCCGTGGGATACGGGCAAGAACGTCGAGGCGTCGTCGCCCATCGGCCTGCTGCATCCGGCAGAGGCGCTGGGCGATGCGACAAAAGGTGCGATCCGCCTGACAGTGAACGGCGCGGTGCGGCAGGAATCGGACCTGGCCAAGCTGATCTGGCCGGTCGCCGATGTCGTTGCCTTCCTGTCCACGCTTTACCGGCTGGAGCCGGGCGACCTCATCTATACCGGCACCCCGGCGGGGGTCGGCGCGGTCGTGGAAGGCGATGTCATGCATGCCACGATCGAAGGGCTTGCCCCGCTGGACGTGATTGTCGGGGCGTCGGCGGAGTGACGGCGCCTTCCGCCCCGGGGGCAGTGACGCTGCACGGCTTCTGGCGGTCCACCGCCTCGTGGCGGGTGCGGGTCGCGCTCAACCTCAAGGGCGTGGCCTATGGCCAGGAAACCTATCGCCTGCGCAAGCGCGAACAGCGTTCCGCAGCGTTCCTTGCGCTTAACCCGCAAGGGCTGGTCCCGGCGCTGGAAATCGGCGGCACGGTCCTGACCCAGTCCCTGGCGATCTGCGAATATCTCGACGAGACGATTCCCGATCCCCCCCTGTTGGCCGCAGATCCGATCGAGCGGGCGCGCATTCGTGCCTTTGCCCAGGTCATCGCTTGCGATATCCATCCGGTCCAGAACCTCAAGGTTCTGCAGCGTCTGGCTACGCTGGGCCTGGGAGAGGCAGCAGTGCAGGGATGGGCGCAGGATGTCATTGTCGATGGGCTCGATGCGTGCGAAAAACTCCTCCCATCCGGCGGGCGGCCTTTCTGTTTTGGCGAGACACCTGGCCTGGCCGATATCTGCCTCGTGCCGCAACTGGCAAACGCTCGCCGCTTTGGTGTGGTGATGCGATGGCCTGGGTTGGAGCGGGTCGAGGCTAATTGTATGGAATTGCAAGCGTTTTCCAAGGCGCTGCCCGCCTGTCAGCCGGACGCGGAAGCGTGAAGAGAGCCGCGTCCTGCCGTGCGGCCGCGCCCCGCGAACCCAGTCATGAAAAATGTCAGGGGTCCATATGGTCAGGTATCCTTTCTATATTGACGCGGGTTCGAGAATCAGGGTAATCAGGAAGAGCAATCAAGCCATCCCCCACCCGCCGCGGTGCCGAGAGGACGGTGTGAGATATTTTGGTGGAGGTCAGCTGTGAGCAGCTACACGGTCGAAAGCGTCCTGTTCTCCCTGCAGTCGGATCCTGGCTTCATGGAACGCTTCAAGTCGGATCCCGAAGCGGCGATCCGCGATTACCCGCTGACTGAAAAGGAGCGGCGGGACATCCTGAACTGGAATGTCCGGGCGATGTCCGAAGCCGGCGTCAGCGACATGCTGCTCATGGTCTCGTTTTCCGCGATTCACGGCCAGCAGGCCATGCCGGATTATATGCGGCGCATGAACATGCCTGCGGGCGCCTAGACGCGTCGTACCGGGCATACGAATACAAGGGGAGAAGAGATGGCCCAGATTGTTGGCGGATTTATCATGCCGCATGCGCCGCACAGCGTGGCGACGCCCCCGGCACCGCCGCCCAAGGACAAGGCGGACGCCTGCTGGTCGGCCTTTGCGACGATCAGGCGGCGGCTGCGTGAGCTCGACGTCGACACGGTGGTTGTCGTGGGTGACGATCACTACACGATCCACGGGCCGCATTGCATTCCTTCGGTCCTGATCGGGATCGGCGAAGTCTCCGGCCCGGTCGAACCGTGGCTGGAAGTGCCGCGGGTGCCGATCGAAAACAACCAGCTGCTGGCGCGCCATATCATGAGCCATGGCCACCATAACGGGGTCGACTGGGCCTATGCCAAGGCGATGACGCTGGATCACAGCTGCTACGTGCCGTGGCACCATGCTGTCCGCGAGGTCGAAGGGGTAAAGATGATCCCGGTCTACCTCAATGCCGGTGTCGACCCCCTGATCCCCTCGCGCCGCGCCTACGAAGTCGGCCAGGCGATTGCCCGCGCGATCGAGGCCTACGAAGGCGGCGACCGGGTAGCGATCTACGGCACGGGCGGCATGAGCCACTGGCCGGGCATGTCTCAGATGGGCCGGGTCAATGAGGAGTGGGACCGGCAGCTGGTCGAGATGATCCGTACTGGCGATGTCGAATCGCTGATCGCGCTGTCGGACGAGGCGATTGTCGAAGCCGGCGGGAATGGCGGCCTCGAACTCAAGAACTGGATCTGTGCCATGGGTGCCTTCGGTGCATGCTCGGGCGATATCATCACTTACCAGGCGATGTACGAATGGGTTTGCGGCTGCGCCTTTGCCGAATTGAAGGAAGCGGCATGAAAGAGATTGTCTTCTATTTCGACTTCGGCAGTCCCTATGCCTATTTCGCCCGCCACCAGCTGGTCGACCTTGCTGCCCGGCACGGTTGCAAGATCGTCTGGCGGCCGATCGACCTGAGGCGCGCGAAGCAGGAGGCGGGGAACACCGGCCCGCCGACCGTGGCGATCCCGAACAAGCTGGCCTTCGCCAACAAGGATTTCGCCCGCTGGTCCGCGCTCTACGGCATTCCGTTCAAGAGCATCGGAGGCATCGAAGGGGTGCGCGAACTCAATCTCGGCGTGCTCTATGCTCTGCGCAAGGGACAGGCGGAACGCTACATCGAACGCGTCTTCGCCCATTGCTGGGGGCATGGCGGAAATCCCGCCGATGCGGACTTCCTGACGGCGCTGCTGGCGGACTTCGGCTGGAATGCCACCGATTTCGAGGCATTTATCCGGAGCGACGAGGCGGCCGAGGAGTATGAGCGGC
>JAQVEQ010000212.1 GCA_028697875.1 Novosphingobium sp.
GGAAGCACGGTGCGAAGCGGCGCGCATCGGTCTTTACCCGGACACTATGCCTGTGCCGCCACGTCCGTTCGCCATGGTTTCACGCAATCGGGAGATCTTTTTCGCCGCTGGAGTCGAGCTATGCGTCGCCGGTGGGTATGCCCGGCTGGTCGAGACGCCGATAGCCGAGGAGACACGCAAGGCACGGGCCGACGGCCGCATCGCGCGACTGGTGGAACTCACCCTGACGGAGGCGGAAATCGCCGTGCGGCAAGGTAACTTTGCCGCCGGCAACCGGTTGCTGGTCCGGGCAGTCGGTCTGGCGGCGCCGCGCGGGATCGCACGGCCGTTCGACGATCATGCCAGCATGATCGGCCGACTGCTGCAGGGCATGCAGCCGCATGGCTGGGGGTTCGCTCTGGAGCAGGAGCGCCGCTTCTTTGCCGATCTCTGTGCGCGGTTGCCCCTGAACCAATCGGTCACGGCCGGGAAGGGCACGGCCTTGCCGAGCGGGGTTGCGCTGCACGATACGCTGACGCGGCGTCAGGTCGAACTGCTCAACCTGTTGGCTGCGGGTTTGTCCAACCAGCAGATTGCTGATCGCATTCACGTGTCCCTCTCGACCGTCAAGGGACACCTGCAAAAGCTCTACGAGAAGTTCGACGTGATCAATCGTTCCGCGGCGGTCGCCCGGGCGCGGGAATTGAATCTTCTGAAATGATCCGGGGCGTGCCGGCAGGTACGCGCCCCGGCGCGATACTTACCGCTCTTCCCGCAGTTCGGGGAAATCTTCCTCGAAGAATTCGAGTGCGCTACGTTGGCCGGCGGCCCTGGATTGGGCCTCCTGGCTCTTCAATGCCACCCGGCGGATCTTGCCGGAGATGGTTTTGGGTAGATCGGTGAATTCGATGCGGCGGATTCGCTTGTAGGGCGCCAGGTTCGCGCGCAGAAAAGCGAAGATGTCCTGGGCCAGTTCCCGCGAGGGCTCGAAGCCCTGCCGCAGGGTGAGGAAAGCCTTGGGGACTGCGAGGCGGACCGGGTCCGGGCTGGGCACGACAGCGGCCTCGGCTACCGCGGGGTGTTCGATCGCGACGGATTCCAGTTCGCACGGAGAGATGCGGTAGTCCGAAGCCTTGAATACATCGTCGGCCCGGCCGACGAAGGTGATGTAGCCGTCTGCATCGATCTCGGCCACGTCGCCGGTGCGGTATACGCCGCCGCGCATGACCTCGGCGGTCTTGGCGTCGTCGCCGAAATAGCCGCTCATCAGGGCGGTGGGGCGGGGATCGAGCGCGATCGCGACTTCCCCTTCGGTGACTGGCTGATTGTCGCTGTCGACCATGCTGACCCTGTAACCGGGAAGCGGCCGGCCCATGGAGCCGGGCTTGATCTCCTGGCCGGGGCTGTTACCGACCACGGCGGTGGTTTCGGTCTGGCCGAAGCCGTCGCGGATGGTGATGCCCCAGGCTGTCTTGACCTGGTCGATCACTTCCGGGTTGAGTGGCTCCCCTGCGCCGATCAGTTCGCGGATACCGATGCGGTCGCGGTAGACGCTCAGATTGGCCTGTATCATCAGGCGCCAGACAGTCGGCGGTGCGCACAGGGTGGTGACCCGGTATTTCACCAGCACGTCCAGCAGTGCCTGGGCATTGAAACGGCTGTAGTTGTAGAGGAAAACGCAGGCGCCGGCATTCCAGGGGGCGAAGAAGCAACTCCACGCATGCTTGGCCCAGCCCGGGGAACTGATGTTCAGGTGGATGTCACCCGGCTGCAGGCCGATCCAGTACATCGTCGACAAGTGGCCGACCGGGTAGCTCTGATGGGTGTGCAGGACCAGCTTGGGCAGTGAGGTGGTGCCGGAGGTGAAGTAGAGCAGCAGCGGATCGGTGGCGCGGGTTGGGCCGTCGGGTTCGAATTCGGTCGCGGTCTGCGTGGAGCCGTCGAAGGAAATCCAGCCGTCCCGTTCGGCGCCGACGCAGATGTGTGTGTAGTCGCCGGGAATGTCGGCGAACTTGTCCACCTGCCCGGTATTGACTACCACGTGGCGGACGTTGCCGCGTTCCATCCGGCTCTGCAGATCTTCCGCGGTGAGCATCACGGTGGCCGGGATGACCACCACACCCAGTTTGAAGCAGGCGAGCATGGTTTCCCACAGTGCGACTTCGTTGCCCAGCATCAGCATGATCCGGTCGCCACGCTTTGCGCCCAGGGCACGCAGCCAGTTGGCAACCTGGTTGGAACGGCGTGCCATTTCGGCGAAGGAGATTTTGTGCTCCTCGCCCGATTCCTCGACGATCCACAGGGCGGGCTTGTCGTTGTTGGCCGCCAGCGCGTCGAAGTAGTCCAGTGACCAGTTGAAGGTGTCCAGTTTGGGCCATTCGAAACCGCGGTATGCGGCCTGGTAGTCGGTCCGGTGCGCGAGCAGGAAGTCCCGGGCCTTCAGAAAGTCGTCGGCGTTGCTCAATGTCGTCTCCTCGTGGTTGTCGGCATGGATGGCGTGGTGCGTCGTCTCAGATGTCGATGCAGACCTCGCCGTCGATCACCGCAGTCTTGTAGGTCTGTTGCGGTTCGACGGCGGGGAAGGTGAGCGCTTTGCCGGTCTTGATGCAGAACTTGGCGTTGTGCCAAGGGCATTCGACCTCACCGTCCTCGATTTCACCGTCGCACAGCGAGGCGTCGCCGTGGCTGCAGGTGTCGTTGATCACATAGAACTCGCCTTCGACGTTGAACACCGCCAATGGCGGAAGATTCTCGGGTTCGATGCGCAGCGAGTTGCCGGGGGAGACGTCGGCGGCTTTGCAGAGTTTGATTGTTGCCAATGTTGTCGGCCTCCTGTTGAGGTGGGTCAGAAGAAGCGGTCGTAGTGAATCTGGTCTTGTGGAACCTTGTGGTCGCCGACGAGGAGCCTCACGGAGGCTTCGATCATCGGCGGCGGGCCGGCCAGGTAGTACTCGTAGTCGGGGAGGGGAGCGCTCAGCTTGCGTTCGATGAATTCATGCACGAAGCCGACGTCGCCGCCCCAGGACTGTGCGGCGCCCGCTTCCGGCGCGGAGATCACCGGGTGGTAATCGACGTGGATTTCCGCGGCACGTGTGAGTTGTGGAACGTCCGGGATGTCCTCGGGGGTCCGCCCCCCGTATAGCAGGACCGGCCCCGCCGAGGCGGCAAGGCCAGCCGCGCCGCGCATCACCGACAGCACCGGGGCCAGGCCCGAACCACCGGCAATGCCGACGATGGGACGTTTGACCTCGGTGCGCAGGTAAGCGATGCCGAAAGGGGCGTCGATGTCCATTTCGTCGTTCTCGCGCAGATGCTCGAACAGGAAAGTGGTGGCCCTGCCGCCGGGCACGTGGCGGATGATGAACTGCCAGATGCCTTCCTTGTTGGGAATGTTGGACATCGAGTAGGCGCGTGCCTGGGGCAGTTGCGGCGCAGACAGCATGGCGTACTGGCCGGGCAGGAAACGCGCGGGCATGTCGGTCGCGAAACTGAACAGCGAAATGTCGCGGGTCAGCGTGGTCCTGCCGACGAAACGCGCCTTGAAGCGTTGCGGACGTATCGCGCTGACGTATTCGTCCCCTGAACGGATCTTGATCCTGCAGTCGGTCACGGGCACGCACTGGCAGGCAAGGCGTTTGCCGCGCTCCCGTTCCTTGGCCCGCAGTCCGGTGGCCTCGGGAAAGAGGTCGCGCACTTCGCCGTCGAGCAGGTCGAACTTGCACGATCCGCACGCGCCGACGTTGCATTCGTAGGCCAGTCCGAGCCCGGCACGCAGGCCGGCGCGCAGCAGCGTGTCGTCCTCGGCACAGGCGTAGGCGGAGCCGTTCTGTTCGAGGTTGATGCGATGTTGTGTTGTCATTGGGTCTCCTCCAGGGGGTGGATTCGTTACGGCGACGAGCGCCCCAGCCAGCGCAGGGCATTGCCGCGATGAAGCAGCGCCCTGGCCTCCGGGGGAAGATCGAGCGCGTCAATCGTTTGCAAGGGATTCCGGTCCATGATCACGAAGGGGTAATCGGTCCCGATCATGGTCCGGGTGATCCCGAACAGGGCGATCTGCTGCCGCAAGAGCTGGGGGTTGTAGGTCAGGGTGTCGAAGTAGAAGCGGCGGCATGTATCGAGCGGCGCTTCGCCGACTACGTCCCGCAACGCGGGAAAGATGTTCCACGCGTGGTCGAGCCGCGCGGCGAGCGCGGCCAGCGAACCGCCGCCGTGGCTCAGCGCGATGCGCAGACGCTCGTGGCGGGCAAGAATGCCGCCGGTGACGAGGGACGCCGCGGCCAGCCCGGTCTCGCCGGGAAAGGCCAGCACCTGTTCGAGCATGGGCGGGCCGACCAGGCGCTCCATGCCGCAGGGCCGCAAGGGGTGTACGAAGATCGCCGCGCCGAGGCTTGCGGCTGCTTCGAAGAAGGGCTCGAACTGCGGTGCGCCTATCGGGACGCCGTTGACGTTGGTGCCGATCTCCACGCCGGCCAGGCCGAGCCGGTTGACGGCGTGATCGAGCTCGGCGATGGCGCGGTCGACGTCCTGCAGCGGCACAGCACCGAGGCCGGAGAAGCGC